>CACAVT010000017.1 GCA_902536005.1 uncultured Pelagibacteraceae bacterium | reverse complement strand
TAAGAACAGAAGGTAAAAAGAAAAGTTAAATAGTGAGGTTTAAATGAAGAATATAGGTTTTATTGGTGTTGGATATATGGGCTATGGAATAGCTAAAAATATTTTAAAACATAAAAATAAACTCTTTGTAATTGCTAATAAAAATAGAAAACCAATTGAGAAAATTGTTAGCGATGGAGCTGAAGAAGTAAAATCTTTTGAAGATTTTTCTAGCAAAAATTTGGACGCGATGTTTATGTGTGTTACCAACACTCCCATAGCAAAATCAATATCAGAAAAAATTTCTACAGTGTTAGATAGCAAAACTCTAATTATTGATATCACTACTCACAACAAAACTGGTTCAATGGAAACTGAGGAAATATTCAACGCAAAAAAAATAAATTATGTTGAGTGCCCTGTAATGGGAGGACCTGTTCAAGCAGAGGAAGGTATTTTAGGAGGAATTGTCGGAGCATCCAATGATAACTTTAAAATTGCTGAACCATACTTTAATTTTTTCTGTAAAGAGTATTTTCATTTTGGACCTGTTGGCATGGGTGCAAAATCAAAGCTTTTAAATAATTTTTTATCTCTCGGAAATGCTGCTTTAGTCAATCATTTAGCTAAAAGTGCTAAAGAGATGGGTTTGGATTTAAAAAAAGTATTTGATGTTGCAAAACTTGGTTCTGGAAATTCTGCAGCTTTGAACCGAGTTTTCGAAAATCTATTAAAAGGAGATTTTACTGGCTTTAAATTTACCGCAAGTAATTCCGTAAAAGATTTAACTTATATTCAAGACTTATTAAAAGATTTTCCTCAAGCTGAAAAAGTTGCTGAAGTTAATAAAAATTATTTTCAAAAAGCTGTTGATGACGGTTACGGTGAAAATTTTATTAGTGAATTAATAAACAAAAAATAATTTTGGAAGTAACTTAAGTTACCGGGAATCTACTAAAGCACTAGGTTGTATTCAATAAATATATTTACTCAAAATTAAAATAAATAAATTGAAATTATATTAATAATAATTACCTTTTTTATAGAAGGAGGTTTATGTTAATACTTTCACCACCTGATACTTAGCTGAACAGCTTTTCATTTGAAAAATATAACGAAAAATAAAATCCTCTCGGATTTTAGTGCCAAAGAGGCGATACAAGGGAGCTCTTTAGGTATACACTTAAAGAGCGAACCCTTTTTAAACTAATTTACTGATTTTAATATTTCTAGTGGAAGTGGAGCTTCTGGGTATTTTTTTTGACATAACTTTTCATAGTTTTCACAAAAACTCATAATAGTTTTTTGAACTTCTTTTTTATTTTTATTTGAAAGATTAAGCTCTTTAATTAATTCACTACAATTTTTTTCTAATTCTTTTATTTGTTTTCCTGAAAAAAATTCTCCTGTTTCTATTTCCCAATAAGTGTCTTCAAGCTCATCATCAGTTAGATCATTTAATTTTTTTTGTAACAATTTAATAGTCTCGTCCTCTGTTGTCTTATCTCTCATGGGAGAATCCTTAAGTTTTCCAAGGCATTTGTCTCTTAATCCATCAATAAAATGAAAATAAGGTTTACCCTCTGAAAAATCTCTAAAATGATTTGTATTAAAATACTTATCTATAGCCTTTTCTGTTGAAACCTTTTCTTTACCCTTAATTATCGCAATTTGTACATAAACTTCTTGGCTAATATATTCTTCAATATGATCTTTAACTTTTTGAGGTATCATTTTTTATCTTGGTAACTAATGTTCTTCTCTATACCTGCTGTGACAAGCTTTACAATTACTCCACATAAATTCTTTCAAAGTTCCTCTTATATCATCGGCATCTTCAATAACAGATGTGAGTTTTATCATATCCTCAGATGCTTTTGTCATTAATACATTAAAAGCATCTTTTTCTTCCCAAACAGTTGGTAAAGCTTCAGTATCAAATTCATCTTCAGTGCTTTCAGGAAATAGCTCTATCAAAACTTTATAATTTTCACTCATTTCAATCATTAGTTTTTTTGCTTTTTCAAAATCTCCTTTTGATGAAAAAGCTTGTACTCTTTTTGCAGTACTATAGTTTTTACTAAACAATGCTTGTCTACTTTTAACAATTTCTTCAACTGTTAACTCGGCATTGCTTGATGAGACGAAAAATACACATAAAATTGAAAATAAAATTATTTTAATATATTTTTTTATGTGATTAAATAAAATATGCATGTAACAAATACCGTAACAGAGTATGGCATTATCTCAAAGGTGTTACATTGGCTCAGCGCAGCTATTCTATTCATACAAATACCATTAGGGTTCTATCTAGTGGATTTAGATTTTGGTGATCAAAGAATAACCATTGAAGATATTCACGTTACTTTAGGTTTAACTGTTTTTTATATAATTATAATAAGGTTAATAAATAATATACTTAATCCAACTCCAAAATTAGATCCAAGTATTTTTAAAGGACAAAGGTTTTTAGCAAAAATGAACCATGTTCTTTTATATATTGCTATTTTATCGATAACAATTTCAGGAATATTAAAAAAATTATTTAATGGGGAAACATTAACAATATTGTTTAGAGAAATTCAAATTAATGAAAATTTTGATTTAGCAGATCAGTTTTATGAAATTCATATTCTTTCAAATTATACCCTTATCGGTTTAATAGTGCTTCATATTTCTGCTGTTATTATTCACAAACTATTTTTTGGGGACAATTTATTAAAAAAAATTCTTTAATATTAATGGCAAGCAATTCCAAATTTTTTTAATCTCCAATAATTATAAGGCCAAGGAGTTAAAAAACCTACTATCAGCATTATTGGGACCACCCACCAAGTTAATATTGCGCCACCAGTTAAAACGTAGTCAGTCAAGTTCATCATAATTTCCATGCTTATCATTGAAATTAAACTCATACCGCAGGCAGTTTTGAATGCGTTTGCAAAATTAAAATTTTGTGTCATTAAAATTATTGTTTCTAATATAATACTTGTGATCAATCCATTGATTATTGCTAAAATCATTATTCCTAAAAGTGGAAAAGGAATTTGAGTTAATTGAAAAAATAATATTGTTCCAAAATCTCCAATGGCACAACCAAGTACACACCAAGCTGTATTTTTTGCGCTTCTTTTCCAAGTATGTCTACAAGACCAATGAAATGTGGAGGTATTCATTATAATTTGATATTAATGATAAATGATTTTTAGACAAGTTTTCGATAATAAATCATCAACTTATACTTATTTAATTGCGTCGGCAAAAGGTCGCGAGGCAGTCATAATTGATCCAGTAATTGAGAATGTTGAGAGCTACATTGAGCTACTAAACGACTTAGATTTAAAACTAGTCAAGGTAATAGATACACATATTCATGCTGACCATGTAACTGGTGCGAGTAAACTTAAGCAAGCAACAAATTGCTCTACAATTATGGGAGAACATACACCTGCTGATACTGTAGAAATTAAAGTAAAAGATGACGAGTTAATTAAAATTGATCAAATAGAAATCAAAGCGATGTACACTCCGGGACACACTTCTGACAGTTATAGTTTCTTAATGAATAAATATTTATTCTCAGGAGATACTCTTTTAATAAATGGAACTGGTAGAACAGATTTTCAAAATGGCAGTTCAAAGGATGCTTATAATTCGATCTTTAATAGATTATTAAAATTACCTGAGGATACTATTTTGTATCCTGGTCACGATTATAATGGCAAAGAATTTAGTACAATTGGTAATGAAAAAAAATTTAATCCAAGACTACAAGTTAAAAATGTTGATGAGTATGTTGAGCTTATGTCAAATCTTAATTTAGCAAAACCAAAATTAATAGATATTAATGTAAGCAGGAATATAAAATTAGGTGCTAATTAAATACTACAAATATTAAAAACCAATAAGAAACCAATCCAGCTGAAATTGTTGCGATAATATTTTTAGAAAAATAACCTACAATTACAGCAACTAATGCTCCAAAAATTTTGGGATCATTCATTTCTATAAAAGTTCCAAAATCATTTATAAATATTCCTGGAAATATTATTGCTGGGAATACTGCAGAAGGAACATATTCCAACACTGCTTTAATTTTATCTCCTAACATATCTCTACTTATTAAAGCGATCATAGTCATTCTAGTAAAGTAAGTTAATATTCCAGCAAAAATTATTGCAGTAAGAGTCATTTTTTCAACCTCAATAGCAGCGCTGCTACAAATAAAGCAATTATTGGCGAAATAATTATGTAAGATTTAAATGGAGCGTCAAAAAATAACAGTGAACTTAAACCACAAGTAATCATTACAATTACATGATCTAATTTTTTTAAATCCTGAACAACAATTGCTATAAATGTTAAAGGAATTGCAAATTTTAACCCAAGTTCTTCTGGAACAAATGATCCTAAAACAATACCTGATAAAGTTGCAATTTGCCAACAAACCCACATTGTGCAACCCGTACCAATTAAATGATAATGTAAAAATTCTTCACTTCTATTTTTTTTGAAAAATTTATTAGACTCAGCAAATCCTTGATCTACAACCACATAAGAAATTAATAATTTTTTTATAAAAGATAATTTTTCTAAATATTCAGATAAAACTGCTCCATACAATAAATGTCTAGAATTTATAATTCCAACAGAAGCAACTGCAACTAAACTTGATGCACCCCCTGATAACAATTGTAAAAACACTATCTGTGAAGCTCCTCCAAAAATTATGAAAGACATCGCGTAGACCAAATATGGGTGAAATCCAAGTTCAACCCCGATTGCTCCACAAATTATTCCAAATGGAATTACTGAGAGCATATGTGGAGAAATATCCAACATCCCTCGAGTAAATAATTGTTTTTTTGTGAGCATTTGCTTGTTTTATTAAAAACAAACTATGTGATCAATATGAATCGGTCTTTTAATTCCAAACTTATCGTCAGCTTCATGTTGATGTTCGTGATGGGAATGAACAAAAACTGGAATTAATAAATCGCTATTGGTTTTTAAAGTGTAAATAAAGTTTGTTCCTCTAAATTTTCGATCTACTACTTCTAGCTTTAGATTACTTTTATCGTCATGCTCCAGGTCTTCTGGTTGTAATAATAATTGCACATTTGAACCTTTTGGATAATGCTTAATAAAATTACCTTTAATTGTTCCAAGATCGTCATTTTCTAGTGAATTTTCTCCCGTTACTTTTGCTGGAATTAAAATTCCACGATTTAAAAAATTTACTACTTCGACTGAATTTGGAAAATGATAAACATTATAAGGATCATCAAACTGTTTTATTTGACCATCTAATATAATTGCACATTTGGTGCCAAGATAAAAAGCTTCGTAAGAGTCATGAGTAACTATTATTGTTGTAATTTTTAATTTACTTAATATTTTTTTTAATCTTACTTGGATTTCTTCTTTAAAACTTTGATCTACATTAGATAACGGTTCATCTAAAAGCAAAAGATCAGGTTGAGTTAATAACGATCTTGCAAGTGATGCTCTTTGTGCCTCTCCTGCACTAATTTCATGAGGAAATTTTGGTAATATTTTTTCTATATCAAGAAAATCTATAATCTCTTTAAAACTAAGCTTTTTCTTTCTTTTTCCTTTATTTCTCTCAGCGCCTAATAAAATATTTTTTTCAACTGTGTAATGAGGAAATAAACTGTTGTCCTGAAAAGCTAAAGATATGTTTCTATCTTCAGGTTCTACATTTTGATCTTTAGACGATAATAATTTTCCGTTTAATTTTATTGAACCTTTATCAATTTTTTCTAATCCAGCTATAGTTCTAAGTATTGTAGTTTTTCCAATTCCTGAAGGACCAAGAATACACAAAGTATCCCCTTCATTTTCTATCGCAAAAGATGCATTTTTGACTTTAATCTTTCCACCTATAGTGAAATCAACATTTTTAATCTCTAAATAACTATCGCTCATTTTCCCTCAGTATATATTTGGATGTAAGCATTATAAATAGAGTTGCAATTAAAATTAAAAATAATGAAGGAACAGCTGCGGCTTCTAATAAGTCTTCTGAGGCAGATATATAAGCTGTAGTTGCAAATGTTTCAAAATTAAAAGGTCTTAAAATCAAAGTGATTGGCAATTCTCTTATTATTTCTAAAGAAATTAGTATTCCAACAAATAAAAGAGAATTTCTTAAGAAAGGTACATGAATATTCAGAAAAGTTTTCTTTTTAGAGTAACCAAGTAAATATGAACTTTCATCAACAGAAATATTTATTTTCTCATAACCAGATTTTATTCCATTAAAAGCTAAAGAGTAGAATCTTACAAAATAAACTAGGACAAGTCCTAGAATAGAACCAATAAACATTTTTTTGATAGATAAAAAACCAAGTGCTTTTACAACATTGTCATCAAACCAAGCAATAAAAGTTATAAATGCCACCGCTAAAATTACACCTGGAATTGCATAACCAGAAATAGATAAAATAGACAAAGCGTTTAAAGTTTTATTTTTAGAAACTCTATTTCCATAATTAGAAATTAAAGAAAAAATTATTAAAACTAAGCTTGATAATAACACCAGGTACAAAGTGTTTAATGTTAAAGTTACTACTGGAATATCAAAAAGATTTTCAGGAAATTTTAATGTCCAATAAAGCATTTGACTTAGTGGAAATAAAAAACTTAAGAAAAAAACTACGAAGCAAATTGAGAACGCAAAAAATGCTTTAGTTCCTGATAGTTGAATTTTTTCTTTTTGTTTAAATCCACCTTTAGTATTGGCGTGATATCTTGCTTTTTTTCTAGATAAATTTTCCAAAATAAATATTGCAAAAATAAATAAAAGAAGAAAAAAAGATATCCTGTTTGAGAAAGCCAAGTCATCAAATGTAATCCAAGAATTGTAAATACCTGTTGTTAAAGTATTTATAGAAAAGAAATCAACCGCCCCAAATTCGGCTAAAGTTTCCATCGCAACTAGAGAAAGGCCTGCAACAATTGCTGGTCTAGCGGCAGGTAAAATTAACGAATAAAAGGATTTTGCTTTTGAAAATCCTAAATTTCTACCTAAATCAATTAAATTTTGAGATTGATACTGGAATGATGCTCTGGAGAGAATATAAACATAAGCAAATAGTGAAAAAGATAGCGAAAGTACAGCCCCTATCAGACCATCAAACTTTGGAATACTTTGATTATAATTTGCCTCTCCAAACAAATTTTTCAATATCGAATATAAAGTTCCATAATTTTCAAAGAAAGCTGTCAATGAATATGCGTAAATATAAGGAGGTACAGCAAAAGATAATATAAGTGCCCATTTAAAAAAATTACTAAAGGGAAATTTATAAAAAGAAACTAAATAAGCCGTACTGGTTCCAATTAAAAAAGTTAAAACTAAAACACTAATCAACAAAACTAGTGAATTAAAAATATATTCAAATAAAAAGGTATCTTTTAGAATTTGATAATAATTTGATGTATCTTCAAAAAAACTAGTAAATACAGTAACAATTGGTATAGCCACAAAAATTGACACCAATAAAGAGCTTAAAAACCAAAAATTAATTTTTTTTAAATACATTTTTACCCTTTTGTTCAAGTGAACATAATCAATAGTAGGGTAAATAACTATTGAGTTATGTTCACTTTTTGAAAATTAAACTTTTAAATCAAAAACATTAATGACACGATCAATATCATCATTTCCAATCTCAGATAATTTTCTATTATTTATTTTATTTTTAATTTTTTCACATTGTGACAAGCATGGCTTACAAGTTATCTGACCCTCTGGAGAACCACTTTTGCCTGGAGAAATGTTTAAATTAAAATTAAATAAATTCTTTCTCATTTTTCCTTACTTCCATCCAGCAGCTGTCATTACCTCTAATGCAGCAGCTTGATTTTTTCCATAGCTTGAAACTTTAGTTGTTAAATCTTGTTTAAAATCTAATCCTAAATTATTCACTACTAATTGATTTGGAGATACCCCAGCTATCATTGGAAACTCAAAAGTATTATTTGTAAAATGTTCCTGAGCCTCTGGAGATAATAGAAAGTCAACAAGAGCGATAGCATTTGCCTTATTAGGAGCTCCTTTTACTAAAGCTGCACAACTAATATTCATGTGTGTTCCTCTATCATTTTGATTAGGAAAAAATGCCTTAACTTTTTTAGCAGCAGCTTGTTGTTCTGCTCCTTTATTACCAGATAGCATTAGTGCCAAGTAATAAGTATTTGCTACAGCAATATCAGCTTCTCCAGCTGCAACTGCCATAATTTGAGCTCTGTCATTTCCTTTTGGTGTTCTTGCCATATTAGCAACAATTCCTTTAGACCATTCAGCAGCAGCTTTCTTTCCGTTATTCTCAATTAATGAGGCTACAAGAGATTTGTTATAAATGTTGCTTGATTTTCTAATTACTAATCTGCCGTTCCATTTTGGATCAGCTAGACCTTCATATGTCAATCCTGATAATTCAGCGCCACTAACTCTTTCTGGTGAGTAGTAAATTATTCTTGCTCTTTTTGCTACTCCTACCCAGTGTGTAGTTCTAAAATTTTTTGGAACAGAAGATTTAATTGTTGGAGACACCAAACCACTTTGTGTCATTCCTTTAGCTTTGAAAGCTCCACATCTTCCAGCATCAGCAGTAATATAAAGATCAGCTGAAGAGTCAGTCCCCTCTTCAATCATTCTTTTTTCTAATGCACTAGCCTTTCCATTAATCAGGTTTACATTAATTCCAGTTTTGTTGGTAAATTTGCTATAAAGCTCATTATCTGCTTTGTAATGTCTTGCATTAAAGATATTTACTTCATTTGCAAAAGCAAATGACGAGACTATTAAAGAAACAAATAAACTTATTATTGTTATTTTTTTCATTGTATCCTTATCTTTACCCTTATTAATTTGCGAATGAGAATTATTCTCAATGCGAATGATTATCAATCGCATAATTTGTCGCAGAATACAAGGGCTTTTTGGTGTTATTTATAGAGGAAATTGTTACTTCCAGTCGCCGATTTTACTGAACAAGAAGTTTCTAAAAGCTTGAACTCTAGCTGTGTTTTTTAATGATTGCGGGTACACAAAGTGAGCTTCTGTTATTGGTCCTTCTACTTTTGGAAGCACTTTAATTATATTACTAGTATTTGATACTAAATATTCTGGAAGTGCAGCCAAACCCACTCCAGACTCAACACCATATAATAAACCACTAACACTGTTAACCTTCATAATAGATTTTCTTTTTTTTCCATCATGCATTCCTATTTTTAAAGCCCAATCAGGGTTATAGACAGGTGAAGGTGCTCCTTTTCCAAATGAAATAAATTTGTGTTTATTTAAATCATTAACTGTTTTAGGCATCCCATTTTTTTCCAAGTATTTACTTGAACCATAAATGTAATATTTAATATCAACTAATTTTTTTTGAATATAATTAAGTTGTTTTGGTCTTCTCATAAAAATTCCTATATCTGCTTGACGAGTACTTAAATCTAATTCTTTATCGTCAAAAACTAGCTCAATCTCAATTTCTGGATTTAATCTCATAAATTCTTGAATTCTTGGCGTTAGCCAGTGAGTACCAAAACTTCTTACAGTTGTAATAGTTAATTTACCTGAAGGTTTGCTTTTTTGATCTCCAAGCGACGTTTCGACTTCTTTAAGTTTTGTAATTACCTCATGAGCTGTTTTAAAAACATATTCTCCATTTTCTGTAAGAGTTAATCCTCTTGCATGTCTTTCAAACAACTGTACTTTTAAATCTTGTTCTAAAGATTGTATTTGTCTACTGATTGCAGATTGGCTGAGGTTTAAATTAATAGTAGCATTCGTAAAGCTACCAGCTTCTGCTACAGCATGAAAAATTTTTAATTTATCCCAATCCATTATTTATTTAAATCAACTAATACTCTTCCAGAAATTTCACCTTTTAAAATTTTAGGATAAGTCTCAATCAATTCCTCCAAGCTTACTGTTAAAACCGATTTTTCCAATAAGTCAAAATCAATTAAATTTTTTGCTTCTCCCCAAATAAAACCTCTTCTTTTTATACTGCAATTAGCGGAGTCCATGCCCCAAACTTTTATACCTCTCAGCATAAACGGTAATAAATTTGTATTAAGTTCATTACTGTTTGCATTTCCACACACTGATATTATCCCATTTGATTTTGTTTGAGCAATTGCATTTGCCAAAATTTTTCCACCAACTGTGTCTACCACTCCATCCCATAGACCTTTGTCTATTGGTCGTGGATCTTTGTCAAATTCAGCCCTATTTATAATGTTTTTTGCACCCAATGATGTTAAATAATCTGATTTTGAATCTTTTCCAGTTACAGCAGAAACGTTGTATCCCATTTTAGTTAAAGCCATAATTGCTACACTGCCAACTCCTCCTGTCGCACCTGTTACTAAAACTTCATTTACTTTTTCCCCCAATAAAATACTTTCCCTTGCTTGAATTGCAAAAGCACTCATTAATGATGTAAAACCTGCTGTACCTAAAATCATAGCTTGTTTAGTTGTTAAGCTATCAGGTTTTTTTACTAAAAAATCTGCATTTACTTTTGCAATTTGTGAATATCCACCAAAAAATATTTCTCCAACTCTAAATCCAGTTAAAATTACCTCATCTCCTTCTTTAAATTTTGAATTATCGCTTTTAATTACTTTTCCTGAAAAATCTATTCCTGGAATATGTGGAAATTCTTTGACTAATCTTCCGCCATTTTTTAAAATCATTCCATCTTTAAAATTAAGGTCAGAATAATCTACTTTTACAGTTACGTCTCCATGCTTTAGAAAACTTTTATCAATAGATTTAACTTCACGCGAGAAGTTTTCGCCTTCTTGATTAAGAATCAGTGCTTTAAATTGGTCAGACACACTAGTCTTTTAACTCAGTGCTGATAAATCGTAAATATCTATTTTGATAACTCAGATCTTCTTTGAATTGACCTAAGTAAAAATTAGTTACAGTTGTTGCTTGTTCTTTTTTTATACCTCTCATAGTCATACACTGATGAGTTGAATCTATTGTAACAGCTACACCTTTTGCATCTAACGCTTCCATTAAGCTGTTTGCTATCTGAACTGTTAATCTCTCTTGTGTTTGTAATCTTTTTGAAAATATTTCAACTACTCTCGCTATTTTACTTAATCCAACAACTCTTTCGTTTGGTATATATGCAACATGTGCTTTACCTATAATTGGAGCCATATGATGTTCACAGTGACTTTGTACTGAAATATTTTTTTGAACCACCATATCGCTATAACCTTCCACATCACCAAAAGTTTTATCTAATACTTTATTTGCGTCTTCGTTATAACCTTGAAAATATTCTTTAAATGCTTTTACAACTCTTTTAGGGGTTTCCAGCAATCCTTCTCTTTTAGGATCTTCTCCCATCCAGGACAAAATTGTTCTGATAGCCTCCTCTGCTTCTTTATCTGAAACCTTTTTTGTTTCTAAATTATTGCTGTCAGTGTCTTTTACTAATTTCATAGCGCTTTTTTATACAGTAAATACCTTAATTTAAAAATATTTAATATATTTAGATATGTGCTAAATAATCACCCCGTATGTTCAAAAAAAGAGAAAATATCTATGATATTGAAGAAGGAAATCTTCTTTCGCCTAAATTTGATAATGATGGACTGATTCCAGTGATTACCATGTGCTCAAAGACAAAGGATATTTTGATGCATGGATATATGAATGTGGAAGCTCTTAAGAAGACTATTGAAACAAAAGAAGCACACTATTTTAGTAGATCAAGAAAAGCTATCTGGCACAAAGGTAAAACAAGTGGTTTTAAACAAAAGGTTACCGAAATAAGAATTGATGATGATCAAGACTCAATATGGTTAACAGTTGATATCGGTGATGGAGCTAGTTGTCATGTTGGTTATAGATCATGTTTTTATAGATCAGTTCCTATGGGACCAATAGAAAATGGAAGAAAAGTTGAAATGGAATTTCTTGAAAAAGAAAAAAAATTTGATCCTGAAGAAGTTTATAAAGGTCAACCAAATCCTACAAAAATTTAAATGAGCGATAAACAAAAAAATGTTCTAGGTGAAGATCTAGAGGAATGCTCAAATGATCCTTTAACAGGTTGGTTTCGTGATGGTTGTTGTAACACTGACGAGAATGATCATGGACTTCATACAGTTTGTGCTAAAGTTACTACCGAATGCTTAGAGTGGATGAAAGAAGCAGGTAATGATTTAATAACTCCACATCCTGAATTTGGGTTTCCAGGTTTAAAAGATGGAGATGGATGGTGTTTGTGTGCTAGTTGGTATGCAAGAGCAGTTGAAGCCGGTAAAGGATGTCCAATATTTTTGAAAAGAACTCACGAAAACACTCTTAGATATGTACCTATTGAAACTTTGAAAAAGTTTGCAATAGACTTATCTTAATTACATATTTCCATATCTTGGACCACCGCTTCCTTCCGGTGTAACCCAAGTTATATTTTGAGAAGGTTCTTTAATATCACATGTTTTACAATGAATGCAATTTTGAGAATTAATTATAAATTTATTTACATCATTTTCTTTTTGAACCTCATAAACTCCTGCAGGACAATATCTTTGAGCAGGTTCATCAAATTTTTCTAAAGTATAATTAATTGGTAGATTAGGATCTTTAAGTTTTAAATGAACTGGTTGATTGTCTGCGTGATTGGTTCCAGTTAAATACACTGAACTTGTTTTGTCAAAAGTTATAACATTATCATATTTTGGATAATCTATTTTAGGCATTTGGTTTGCAGGTTTTAATGTTTCATGATCAGCATGTTTATGTTTAAGAGTAAAAGGAAGTTTTCCTCTAAATAAAATTTGATCTATGCCTGTAAAAATAATTCCTAAAATTAATCCCCAACTAAAACTAGGTTTTACATTTCTTGCTTCATAAAGCTCATTATGTAACCAGCTATTTTTAAATTTATCTTCATAAATAGATAAATCTTTGTTTTCTTTTAAGTGTGCATAAATAGTTTCAGCTGCAATAATCCCACTTTTCATAGCTGTATGAGAGCCTTTAATTTTTGGCATATTTAAAGTTCCAGCATCACAACCAACTAACAAAGCTCCGGGCATAAACATTTTTGGCAAACTTTGAAATCCACCTTCAATTAAAGCTCTTGCACCGTAAGAAATTCTTTTTCCACCTTCTATAATTTTTTTAATTGCTGGATGTGTTTTAAACCTCTGAAATTCATCATAAGGTGATAAATGTGGATTTTTGTAATCTAGACCAATTACATAGCCCAGAAAAACTTGTTTATTTTCTGCATGATACATAAAACTACCACCATATGTATTGTTATCCAATGGCCATCCAGCTGTATGCATAACTAAGCCTTCTTCATGATTTTTATCCTCTATTTCCCAAATTTCTTTAAAACCAATTCCATATTGTTGAGGATCTTTACCTTTATTTAATTGAAATTTTTCAATCAATTGTTTTCCTAAATGACCTCTGCACCCTTCTGCAAAAACAGTTACTTTCCCTAAAAGCTCAATACCAGGTTCAAAACTATCTTTTTTATTTCCATCTTTATCTATGCCCATATCTTGAGTGGCTACACCTTTAATCGATCCATCTTCATTATATAAAATTTCACTTGCTGGAAATCCTGGAAAGATTTCTACACCTAAATTTTCAGCTTGTTCTGCAAGCCATCTACATAAATTTGCAAGACTAATAATATAATTTTTATGATTTTGTTGTACAGCAGGTAGTAGCCAAGTTGGCCAACTTAAAGATTTGGTTTTTCCTAAAAATAAAAATTTTTCTTTAGTTACTTTTGTTTTGATAGGAGAATTTAATTCTCTCCAATTTGGTAATAATTCATCTAGAGCACGAGTTTCAAATACATTTCCACTTAAAATATGAGCTCCAATCTCTGATGCTTTTTCTAATAAACAAACACTTAGGTTTGGATCTAGTTGTTTTAACTTTATTGCGGTTGATAATCCTGATGGTCCTCCACCTATAATTACAACATCATATTCCATCGATTCTCTAAACATACTCTAGTTTTTAACTGTAAGGATTATTTTTGTATAGTGTTTAATTTGTTCAGCTCTTCCATGAACTGTGGTAATGCCTCAAATAAATCAGCTTCAAGTCCATAATCTGCAACACTAAAAATTGGAGCTTCACCATCTTTATTAATTGCAACTATAACTTTACTTTCTTTCATTCCTGCTAAATGCTGAATAGCACCTGAAATTCCAACAGCGATATATAGATCTGGTACTACGACTTTTCCTGTTTGCCCCACTTGATGGTCGTTACTTATGTATCCAGCGTCTACTGCCGCTCTTGATGCGCCAATTGCTGCACCTAGTTTGTCAGCAATTTCTGTAATTAATTTAAAATTATCTCCA
The DNA here is from genome assembly GCA_902536005.1 of uncultured Pelagibacteraceae bacterium. Taxonomy (GTDB): domain Bacteria; phylum Pseudomonadota; class Alphaproteobacteria; order Pelagibacterales; family Pelagibacteraceae; genus Pelagibacter. Next base: position 4,227 of record CACAVT010000017.1, on the reverse strand, counting down.
CTTTGCATTCCCCTACCACCTGATACAACAATTCTTGCTGTTCCAAGCTCAGGTCTATCTGATTTGATTTCTTCTCTTTTAATAAATTGTGTATTTGAAAACTCTTCACTAGCATCCACTTTTTCAATTGGAGCTGATCCACCTGTGGTCTCACAAGGATCAAAAGAAGTAGGTCTGATTGTTACACATTTTTTAGCATCATTACTCTTAATTGTTGCAAAAGCGTTACCTGCATAAATTGGTCTTAAAAAAGTGTCTGGTGATATTACTTTAATAATGTCACTTACTTGCGATGTATCAAGATGAGCAGCAATTCGTGGCATCAAATTTTTTCCAAATGTATTTGCTGAACAAACAATGTGCGAATAATTCTCTGCAAGTTTAACAATCACTGGAGTAAAATTTTCCGCTGTGAAATTTTCATAGTGAGCCCCTTCCACACTCAATACTTTTTTAACCACTGGAAGTTCAGATAATTGTTTTGCAGCTTCTTCAGAATTTTGACCAATAATTACAGCATGAACATCTGAATCAATTTGAGATGCTGCTGTAGCTGCATTAAGAGTAAATGGTCTTAACTCTTTATTATTGTGCTCTGCTATAAGTAAAACTGCCATTAAATTACCTTCGCCTCGTTCTTTAGTTTTTGAACCAATTCAGCAACATTTGCTACTTTTATACCTGCTTTTCTTTTTGGTGGTTCCTCTACTTTTAATTGTTCTAATCTTGGCGATACATCGACACCTAAATCAGAAGCAGCAATTTCCTCTATAGGTTTTTTCTTAGCCTTCATTATATTTGGTAATGATGCATATCTTGGTTCATTCAGCCTTAGATCACAAGTTACAATGGCTGGAACATTTATTTCAATTGTTTCAAGACCTTCGTCTATTTCTCTAGTTACTTCTAATTTATTTTCTTTTACATCAATCTTTGAAGCAAATGTTGCTTGTGGCCAATTTAATAAAGCACTCAACATTTGGCCTGTTTGATTACAATCATCATCAATTGCTTGTTTACCCATAAATACTAAATCTGGTTTTTCTTTATCTACTATTTTTTGTAAAATTTTTGAAACAGCGAGTGGTTCTAAAATTCCGTCGACTTTCACATGAATACCTCTGTCCGCACCAACCGCTAAAGCTTTCCTAACAGTTTCTTGAGCTTTTTCTTCACCGACAGTTACTGCAACTACTTCTGTAGCTTTGCCTGCCTCTTTTATTTTTACAGCCTCTTCTATTGCATTATCATCAGGGGGATTGGTTGACATTTTAACGTTGTCAGTGACTACACCTGTTCCATCTTCTTTTACTCTTATTTGAACGTTGTAATCAATAACCCTTTTTACAGCTACTAAAATTTTCATTAAGCTCTCAATAAATTATTTTCTGAATCGTATGGACTTTCATCTAGAACAGTAGCGTCGTACATTTCACCTAATATATCAACTTGTAATTTGTCACCCACATTTGAGCAATCTGGTTTAACCATTGCAAGAGCTATTGATTTATCTAATCTAAATCCAAATTCACCACCTGTTGCTCTTCCAACAACTTTTCCATCTTTAAAAATTGGGTTATTTCCAAGTACATCTGCATCTTTAGTATTATGAACCTCTAAAGTGACCAATTTATTATCAAAACCTTTTTCTCTCCATTTATTAAGTGCCTCTAAACCAATAAAATTTCCTTTATTTGGATGAACAAATCTATCAAGACCAGACTCGTATGGTGAATATTCAATTGATAATTCTGTACCAACTAGTTTGTAAGATTTTTCAACTCTTAAACTATTCATAGCCCTAATCCCAAAAGGTTTGATACCTAAATCTTTTCCTGCTTTCATTAATTTATCAAAAATATGATTTTGATATTCAATTGGGTGATGTAATTCCCAACCAAGCTCACCCACAAAGTTTACTCTCATCGCATTTACTGGAGCATATCCAACATTTACATTTTTAGCAGTCAACCATTTGAAATTCTCATTAGAAAAATCGTCTGTTGAAACCTTTTGCATTAATTGTCTAGCTTTAGGACCTGCTACTACCAAAACTCCTGTACTGTTTGTTAAATCTTCAAATATTACCGATCCATCATCTGGCATCCATTTTTGTATCCAGTCATGATCTAATCTTAAATTTGCTCCAGCAGAAACTAAATAGTAACTATTCTCTGCTTCTTTCATTATTGTAAATTCTGAATGCACTCCACCTTTAGTGTTTAAAGCATGACATAAATTTATCCTTCCAATTTTTTTTGGAAGTTTATTAGCTACCAAATAATCTAAAAATTCCTCTGCTTTAGGTCCTCTAATTCTACATTTTGCAAACGCAGTCATATCTAAAAGACCCACGTTTTCTTTTACATTTTGACATTCTTTTTTAATTGCATCAAACCATTTTGATCTTCTAAATGACCAATCATCTTTTTGCTCCATTCCATCTGTTGCAAAAAAATTAGGTCTTTCCCAACCAAATTTCTGTCCAAAAACTGCTCCTAAGTTTTTCATTCGTTCATAACAAGGAGCTGTTCTTAATGGTCTTGCTGCTGGTCTTTCTTCATCTGGATAATGGACAATAAATACATGACTATATGCTTCTTCATTTTTTGCTTTTAAATAAGATTTAGTTGCATAGTTACCGTAACGTCTTGGTTCTACTCCTAACATGTCAATTGTAGGTTCACCATCAACGATCCACTCTGCTAGTTGCCAACCTGCACCACCTGCTGCTGTTATTCCAAAACTATGTCCTTCATTAATCCAAAAATTCTTAAGTCCCCATGCAGGACCAACTATTGGATTACCATCTGGAGTATAACAGATTGCTCCATTATAAACTTTCTTTACTCCAACTTCTCCAAATGCAGGAACTCTATGAATTGCTCCTTCTATATGTGGAGCTAATCTGTCTAAGTCTTCTTGAAATAATTCATACTCAGAATTTTTTGATGGCCCCTCTACATAACAAGCTGGTGCACCATCTTCATAAGGGCCTAAAATTAATCCTCCAGCTTCTTCTCTCATATACCATCTGCTATCACTATCTCTTAAGACTCCCATTTCTGGTAATCCATCTTTTTTTCTTTTTTGAATTGCAGGATGCGGTTCTGTAACAATGTATTGATGTTCAACTGGTATTACTGGAATATCTAATCCTACCATTTCACCTGTTTGTCTAGCAAAATTTCCAGAACAAGAAATAACATGTTCGCACTCTATTGATCCCTTATCTGTTTCCACAATCCATCCATCTTTAGTTTGCCTCATTGATAGGACAGTTGTGTTTCTATAAATTTCTGCTCCTCTATTTCTTGCACCTGTTGCTAATGCTTGCGTTAAATCTGCAGGTTGAATATATCCATCTTCGGGGTGTTGTATTGCGCCAACTAAGTCATCTGTATGACATAAAGGCCAGATTTCTTTTACTTGTTCCGGTTTCAAGAATTTTACATCTACTCCAATAGTTCGAGCAACACCTGCATATTGATGATACTCATCCATTCTATCTTTTGTACTAGCTAAACGAATATTCGAAACAACACTAAAGCCAACATTTTTTCCAGTTTCTTCCTCTAATGTTTTATAAAGATTAACTGCATATTTATGTAGTTGTCCTACAGAATAACTCATATTAAACAAAGGCAATAAACCAGCGGCGTGCCAAGTTGATCCTGAAGTTAACTCTTTTCTTTCAACAAGAACAACGTCGGACCAACCTTTTTTTGCTAAGTGATAAAGAGCACTAACACCTACAACTCCTCCACCAACTACTACAACTTTGGTTTTTGTTTTCATTCAAGGATTCCTACTAAATTTTTAATTGTTACGAAACAAAAATGTATGTTTAAAATCAAATTGAGCTTCCTAGAGGGATCGGGCTAGATACCATTGTAGTTAACCAACAGTCTTTTAAATTTCCATCCAAAGTATATTTTTCAACTTGCCAATTAAACTTGTGATAAATCTTGTTTTTATCAAGAATGATTACCTCAAATTGTGCCCATTTGTCACTACTTTCAAGCTCAGTAATTGTATGACTTAAGTGATTAATCATCATCCCATAAGAGTCACTTTTTAACATCATCTTAAAATTGCTTAATGGTCCTGTAACTCTCTTATTATTTGGGTGAGCAAATTTCCATGTTTGTTCAATTCCACTATCTTTAAATTTAGAGTCATTTTGTTGAAGCCCATTAAGTTGAATCTTTATAACTTCTCTAGGTT
>CACAVT010000016.1 GCA_902536005.1 uncultured Pelagibacteraceae bacterium | reverse complement strand
GATCACTCAGTGACTGGAGGAATTGTTCAAAGTTTAGCAAAAAAGAATTCAAAATTAACTAAAGGAAAAAAAATAACATTCCTACATTTTGATGCCCATACAGATTGTTTTGAAAAATTAGATCATTTTTTGGGTGCAAAAAAATCAGCAGCACACTGGGCTTCTTATTTAGTTAAACAAGGAAATGTTGATCCACATACAAGTACTCAGATAGGTATAAGAGGAAATCCAAGAACATTAGATTGGTTACAGGCGAGTTACGATATTGGTTATCAAGTAATTACAATGGATGAATATAGAGAATGGGGTCATGAAAAATGTGTGAAAATGATTTTAGATAGACTAGGTGACAATCCAATTTATGTTACTTTCGATTTAGATTGTTTAGATCCAACAGTAGCCCCAGGAGTAGCAAATATAGAACCTGCATACAAAGGATTTAATATGGATGAAGCTCGAAAACTTATTCAATGTTTAAAAGGAAAAAATGTAATTGGTGGAGATGTTGCTTGTTTAATGCCAACAAAAGATAGTCCAAATCAAATTACAGCAATGGTTGCAGCTTCTATAATGTTTGAAATTATTTGTTTAATTTCAGTTTATCGTAACAAGTAATTTTAATTTAAAATAAATTCGGATGCCCTTTCAGCAATCATTAATGTTGGAGCGTTAAGGTTTCCACTTGTAATTTCAGGCATTACAGACGCATCAACTACTCTTAAATTTTCAACACCATGAACTTTTAGTTTTTGATCTACAACAGCCATATTGTCTAATCCCATTTTTAAAGTACAAGATGGGTGGTAAGCAGTCTCAGCTTTAGATCTGATGTATTCTTCGAATACTTCATTAGTTTGGGCATGTTCTCCTGGTCCAATTTCTTTTCCTGCAAAAGGCTTCAAAGAGTCTTGTCCTAAAATTTTTCTAGCTACATGAATACATTCTATTGTTTGTTTTAAATCATCCTCATGTTCTAGATAATTAAATTGAATTTTTGGATAATCATAAGGGTTTGAGCTGTTTAAAGTTATATGACCTCTACTTTTTGGATGGTTTGGACTTGCATGTAACTGGTAACCATGCCTATCCGGATCAACTAATCCATGATCGATTACAAAAGCAGGAAAAAAATGAAATTGAATATTTGGATACTCTCTTTCTGGAGATGATTTACAAAATCCTCCTGCTTCCAAGAAAGAAGCAGAACAAGGACCACTTCTATTCAAAAACCATTGAATTCCAATTCTAACCATATTTAACTTATTAACGTATGAGTATAAGGTGTCTTTAGTTTTGCATTCTTGCTGAACATAAGTTTCCAAGTGATCCTGTAAGTTTTTTCCAACACCATCTAAGTTGTGAACAACACTAATTCCTTTATCTTTTAAGTGTTGGCTTGGACCAATTCCAGAAAGCATTAGTAATTGCGGTGAATTAATTGCACCTCCACTTAAAATTACTTCTTTATTGGCATAAATCTTTTCGACTTTATTCTTTATTTTTACTTCAATTCCAATTGCTTTTTTCCCATCAAAAATAATTCTTTCAACAAAAGCTTCTGTAAATACTTTAAGGTTTTTTCTTTTTTTAGCAGGATTTAAATAATACTTAGATACACTTGCTCTCTCTCCTTTATGGATAGTAACATCGTACATTCCAAAACCTTCTTGTTCTTTACCATTCATGTCATTATTTATTTTGTAACCTGCTTCACCAGCTGAATCGACAAATGCTTTGAATAAAGGGTTTTTATTTTTAGATTGGTTTACTGGTAGTATTCCACTGCCACCCCGATATTCATTTTCTCCTTCAGACCATGTTTCAATTTTTTTAAAATAGGGAAGAACTTTTTCATAAGACCAATCTTCCAATCCAAATGATGCCCATCTCTGATAATCGTTCGGATTACCTCTTACGAATACCATTCCATTATGTGCAGAACATCCACCAATCATTTTTCCTCTAGGACAGAATAATCTTCTATTATGCAAGTGAGGTTCTGGTTCTGAATAATATTTGTAGTTATACTTTGGATCATGCATTGTGTATAAAATCGCAAGTGGCATGTTGACTTTCCAGATATCACTGGGTTTCCCAGCTTCAAATATAGCTACATTGTTTTGATCATTTTCTGTTAATCGATTTGCAAGTACACAGCCTGCACTTCCAGCGCCGATGATTAAATAATCGAAATTCATATAAGTTTTGAACTTAACAACTTTTCATAGTCATGAATAGATTTCATTTTTATGTCAGTTCTTTTAGCGGCTTCGTCAAACTTTCGGAGTAGAATTGATGGCTTAAAGTAAGATTTATTCTCAAACTTTTTACTTTCTTTGTCATTTAAAATGCCGCCTTGTAATTTGAGGCTTATTTTTGACGCATCTGATAAAAAATCAAAATATTTTTTGTCTCGAGCTAAATAACGTTTAGCCAGAACATGGTATTTAATTGGCTCAACAATTTTTTGTCCAAAAAATTTTTTTAAATACTGATATCCAATATTTTCATGCTCTCCGTCTAATTTATTTTTAACTAATTCTTCAGGATCTTCTAAAAGAAAATGACCATAGTCATGAAGCAAACATGCGCAAATTAAATCATCATTACATTTAGCCTTTTCAGCTAGCATAGCAGACTGAATCATATGCTCTGACATAGTTACTTTCTCTCCAATGTACAAAGATTTATTATTTATAAAATTTGAAATGATTTTATAAATTATCTTCATTTATTATTGCGGATGATCCCCTTCAACAGCTATACGATCCATTACTCTTTCAAAACCAAGCCCTTTATTTGGATAAAAATCAGCAATAGCATAATGCTGAACACTTCTATTATCCCAAATAGCCACTGCATTTTCGGTCCATTTAAATCTACAAGTAAGATCTAATCTTGCCTGATGTTCAAATAAATAATTTAATATCTTTTTACTTTCCTCTTTATCCATATCAACAATTTCCTTTGTGTAAGTCCAATTTACAAAAAGAATTTTTTTACCTGTTTCTGGATGAGTTCTTAAAATTGGATGAGTGTTTGAGTATTCATCCATATTTCCATTGCTTTGCATTGCTTTATATTTATCAAGGAAAAACCCACCTCCTAGTGAGGAATGAACTGCTTTTTTATTTTTAATTTTATTTTTTATCTCTTCTTCTAGGGTCTCCCATGCAAGTTCCATGTTTGAGAAAACAGTATCTCCTCCAACTGGTGGAATTTTAATTGATTTTAAAATTACAGCTTTAGTTGGTTTTTCGTTATAGCTAACATCTGAATGCCAACCCTCACCCCATTGTGTTTTTTCTTCAGGCTTTTTTATTATTCTTATTATTTCGGGGAATTCACTTAAACCTCTTACATAAGCATGTGTTTCTAATGGTCCAAATTTTGAAGCTAAAGCAACATGTTGCTCTGAAGTCAAAGGTTGATTTCGAAAAAAAATAACTTTGTGTTCTAATAATAGGTTATTTATTGTTTTAAAATTTTCATCTGAAACGTCAGTCAAGTCAATTCCACTTATTTCAGCACCTAATGCTCCTGATAATAATTTTACATCAATCATTTTTTAAGTTTTCCAATAATGGATAAATTGTCAGAATTAAATTCATTTTTATTTTCATTTATAAAGTCATCCATAATTTTAATTTTTTCATCTTCAAATTCTGTAACTTTTCTTTTACTAAGATCAATATAAAGCGCTAACATTTCAATAGTTGCTGATAATTTTTTTGATGATTTTTCAATCATTTCCATCTTAAAATGTAATCTCTTTTTATCATGATCAAAGAAGGTTAAAACAATTTCTACTTCATCTCCCTCTTTAACTTCACCATCATATGTAGTGCGAGTTTCAACAACCATGGTACTTCTTTGGGTATCCTTTGCTGATTTTTCACCCATCTTAAATTTTTCTAGAATGATCTCCCAAGTCTGATCAAAAACTAAGACATAGTAAGCCATGTTCATATGATTATTATAATCAGTCCATTCTTTTTTGATTGTTTGGTTTATTATGTGAAAAGACATTTTTTTATTCCCTCGTCCTTTTTATAATAGTATAAATCTTACTTAAAATGAACAACAAGGTATTCATATCATGTGCTGTTACGGGGTCAGGAGATACCGCAAGCAAGCATCCAGATTTACCAAAAACACCAGAACAAATTGCTAAAGCATCAATTGAAGCTGCAAAAGCAGGAGCTGCTATTGCTCATATTCATGTGAGGGAGGAAGACGGAACTCCAAGTAGAAGATTGGAGTTATATAAAGAGGTTGTAGATAGAGTTCGTTCAAGTGACACAGATGTGATTTTGAATCTAACAACTGGTATGGGTGGAGATTTAGATATTGGTCAAGGCAAAGACCCGTTAGAGTTTGGACCAATGACCGATATGGCAAATGTTATGGAAAGAATTGCAAATGCTGAGCAATTTTTACCAGAGATTTGCACTTTAGATTGTGGAACTTTAAACTTTGGTGATAGTTCAGTTATAACCGTTAATACTCCAAACGATTTAAGAAAAGCTGCAAAAAGATTAAAAGAAATTAAAGTAAAACCCGAAATAGAGGCTTTTGATTTAGGGAATATGTGGTTTGGTGCACAGCTATATAAAGAAGGATTGCTGGATGATCCGCCTATGTTTCAAATGTGTTTAGGAATTCCTTGGGGAGCACCAGCTACTCCATTAGCAATGCAAGCTATGAAAGATATTATGCCAAAAGAAGGTGTGTGGTCAGGCTTTGCAATTTCAAAAAATGAGATGCCATTTGTAGCACAAACAGTAATTATGGGCGGTAATCCTAGAGTAGGTTTAGAAGATAATTTGTATTTATCTAAAGGAAAACTGGCAACAAATGCCCAATTAGTTGAAAAGGCAATCAGAATTGTTGAAGATCTAGGTGTATCAACAATGACACCCGCAGAAACAAGAGAGAAGTTAAAACTTGTTAAACACAAGTAATGCAAAATATTAAAAAAGTTGCAATAATTGGAACCGGGGTAATTGGGGCAGGGTGGATCATACGTTGTTTGGCTCACAACAAAATTGTTTATGCATTTGATAAAGATATTAAGTTAAAAAAAAATTTATTATCTGAAATAAAAAGAACTTGGCCATTTGTAAAAAAACTATTTAATAAAAAAAAATTAAATCTAAAAAATTTTCATTTTTTTACCTCAATAGAACAAACATTAAAAGACGCAGATTTTATTCAGGAGTGTGCAACCGAAAATTATTCTTTAAAAACTAAATTGATTAGTACTATTGGAAAATATGCAAAATCTAATTCAATAATTGCTTCAAGCTCTTCGGGTTTGTTGCCAACTAGAATTTATTCAAAATGTAAAAATCCAGAGAGAGGAATAATTGGACATCCATTCAATCCTGTATATTTATTGCCTGCTGTAGAAATTGTTCCAGGTAAGAGAACTTCAAAAAAAAATTTAAATTTAGCTAAAAAATTTTACAAATCAATTTCTATGAATCCAATTATGGTTAAAAATGAATTACCTGGATATTTGTCTGACAGATTACAAGAAGCTTTATGGAGAGAAGGGTTACATATTATTAATGAAGGTTATGCAACTACAGAAGAATTAGATAGAGCAATTGAAGATGGCCCAGGATTAAGATGGTCTTTGATGGGTACATTTTTAACCTTTCATCTTGCTGGAGGAAAAACGGGAATGAAACATATGTTGGAACAGTTTGGACCTGCTTTAAAATTACCATGGACTAAATTAAAGGCTCCTAAGCTATCAAAAAAATTATCTTCTAGATTGATTTCAGGAACAGCAAAACAGGCTAAAGGTAAATCAGTTGAAATGATATCTAATATAAGAGACCAGTATTTGGTTGATATTCTAAAGTTAAGAAAGAAATACGAAAAAAAACTTAGGTAAATTAATCATTTCTTTCTGTGTGACCATCTACAGAAATTACTTGTCCTGAAACCTTACTTGAATCGTCTGAAATCAAAAATGCACACATCTTTCCTATATCTTCTTCAAGAATCCACTTTTTCATAGAACTCATTGAAATAAAATCTTTTTCAATTTTTTTTGATGAAACTTTTGTAAATTTTGCTTTATCTCTGATCACTCTTTTCATTCTTTCACCTTTAATTGAACCAGGGCATACTGCATTAACTCTTATATTGTATTTTCCAAGTTCCATTGCGAGAGTTTTAGTAATTCCAATAATTGCCCATTTACTTGCTGCGTAAGGTGATCTTAAAGGAAAACCAAGTATTCCAGCAGTTGATGAAATATTTATTATTGATCCATTTTTAGACTTTTTAATTAAAGGTATAGCCTTTTTAGTAAAATAAAAATGACTGTTAACATCTATCTGAATAGTTCTTTCCCAATCTTTAGACTTAAGTTTTTCTAGTGATCCAGTTGGTCCAGCAACTCCAACATTATTTATCAAAGCATCAACTTTTTTAGTTTTTTTAATTATTTTTTTAAAAAAATTCAATACTTGCCTTTCGTCAGAGGCATCACAATTATATTTAAACAGCCTCTTATTTATAAGAGGATGTTTGTTTAATTTATTAAGAGATTTATTATCAATATCGCAAAGATAAACATATGCTCCACGAGAAAGACAAACCTTAGCTGTTGCCAAACCTATTCCAGATGCACCTGCAGAAATTATAATTTTTTTATTTTTTAATGATTTGTTAACCATTAATTATGATTTTGTTAATGATGTCTGTAATTCTTTATTAGATATGTAACCTTTAACGTTTCCATTTTTGTCAACCACTTCACAATTAGAATTCGAGCATACAATTTGAGGTAAAAATTCCTCAATAAATTGATCTTCATTAACTTTTATTAAATTAGATTTATCTATATCGTTAGATTCATTAACACTCTTCATTATAATTTTAGCTTTAATTACTTTTGCTCTATTAACGTCTTTAACAAATGCCTTAACATAATCATCAGCTGGATTCATTATAATATCTACTGGTGTACCAACTTGAACAAGTTTACCAGCATTTAATATTCCAATGTGATCACCAAGTCTTAAAGATTCATCTAAATCATGAGTAATAAATACAATTGTTTTTTTTAATTCTGATTGAAGATCTAGTAGTTGTTTTTGCATATCACTTCTAATTAAAGGATCTAAAGCACTAAAAGCTTCATCCATTAACATGATATCACTATCAGTCGCAAGCGCTCTTGCTAAACCAACCCTTTGTTGCATTCCTCCAGATAATTGATTTGGAAATTGATTTTCAAAACCTGTTAAACCAACAGCATCAATTTTTTCCATAGCTACACTATGTCTTTCCTCTTCTGCTTTACCTTGCATTTCCAATCCATAGCCTACGTTCTGTAAAACAGTTTTATGTGGGAACAAACCAAATCTCTGAAATACCATACTCATTTTATGTCTTCTAAATTCAATTAGTTGTTCTTTATTTAATGACATTACATTTGTTCCTTCTACTAAAATTTCTCCGTCAGTGGGATCGATTAATCTATTTAAATGCCTAATAAGAGTTGATTTTCCAGATCCTGACAAACCCATACAAACAAAAGTTTCACCTTCTTCTATTTTTAATGACACATTATCAAGACCAACTGTATGACCAGTTTGTTCTAAAACTTCTTCTTTGTTCGCTCCATCTTTTACCATAGGCATTACAGATTGAGGATTGTTCCCAAAGATTTTATAAACATTATTAATCTCAATTTTAGACATTATTTACCTTTCTTTGTATTTGGTGCTGTTCTCTCTTGTAGTGTTTCTCCATAAGATTGAGTTATCCTATCAAGAACTATTGCCAGAAGCACAATTGCGATCCCTGCTTCAGCAGCTCTTCCTACATTTAATTGTTGAAGTCCAAGTAAAACTTCATCTCCTAAACCTCTAGTACCTATCATCGATGCAATAACAACCATCGCTAATGCCATCATTGTACACTGATTAATACCTTGCATAATATTTGGCAAAGCTAATGGCATTTGTACACCCCAAAGCTTTTGTTTTTTACTTGCACCAAATGCATCTGCAGCTTCAATAACTTCAGTATCAACAAGCCTAATTCCTAAATCTGTTAGTCTAACTAGAGGAGGAACCGCATAAATAAATGTGGCTATAATTGCTGGAACTGCACCTAAGCCAAATAACATAATACCTGGAATTAGGTAACAGAAACTTGGAATAGTTTGCATTAAATCTAAAACTGGCAAAATTACATTTCTTGTTCTTGCACTTCGTGCCATAGCTATTCCCAATGGAATCCCAGCAACAACACAAAGAAATATTCCAATTAACATTATTGCAGTTGTTTCAATTGCTTTTTGCCAAAATATTGGGTGAAGAAAACCTATAAAAAAAGTGCAAAATCCTACAAATACTGTTGTTCCAATTTTTCTTCCACTTGCAAAGTAAGTTAAAACCACCACACCAAGTATAACTAGTGGCCATGGAGCTTGAATTAAAAAGTTTTTTACAAGCATTAACATATATAAAAGAACATTATTAATAGCTTCAAATATGTACCCATATTTTTCGTTAAGTGTTTTGAAACCAGAATTAATCCAATTCATTAATGGTAAATCCAACCATTTTGGCCATTTACCTCCTAGCCAAGAAAAATCATTTAATAATTCTCCAATATTGTCAGGTTTTCTTTTTGATTGAGAATAGCTAGTTATTAATAACCATACAAAAACAACCAACAAACCAATATTAAAAAATATTTTTTTATTTTTCTTTAATGCTTCCATATTTGTTTTTTACTTAAAGAAAGAGCCCCGAAGGGCTCTATCTTATAAATTTAATTTAGTGATTATAATGCTGCTGAAACTTTTTTAGCAACATCAGCTGGTACCCAGTCTTTCCACATAGTTTCTGTTTTCAAGAACTCTATTGCAGTAGCTTCCATATCACCACCTGACTCATCTTCATAGAATGCTAACATTTTGTTAACAGTAGCTGTTGGAACTGTATATTTTCCAATAAACTCATTTTCTTTTGGATGAGCTTTTGCCCATGTTGCAAGTACAGACTTAGTTAAAGCCATATCTCTATATTCACATGCGCATGAAGGTTTATAAGCATCTGGTCCGTTAGCTTTGATATCTTCAACAACTGCAGACATATTATCCCAGCAAGTTTGATCAAATTTCGGTTCAGTTAATCTTACTAGATCAACTTTACCCATTAAACCAGTTGGTGCCCAGTAGTAAGTGAAGATTGGTTTTTTCTTAGCAAATGCACCTGCTATAGCAGCATCTAATGCACCTCCTGAACCTGGATCAAAGTTTGTATAATATTTATCTAAACCATACTCTTTTTGTTTAACCAAGTTAACAGTGTAGCAAGTCCAACCAGATATACAGCTAGTCATTCTGCCTTTTGAAGGATCTTCTGGATCTTTAAATAGCGCAGCTATTTTTGGATCTTTCATATCTTCAACAGATTTTAAATTGTATTTATCAGCAGTAGTTTTATCTACATAGAATGCTTGCTGAGAGTCTGGTGTGTTTGTTCCCATATGGATAATTGTACCTGCTTCTTCATGAGGCTTATAATTACCAATAATATTATCGTACCAAACTTCAGTAATAACATCTAATTGACCATCGTAATGAGCGGCCATAATAGGTGTAGTACTTCCCTTAGTTACAGACACTTCACAACCGTATCCTTTTTCAAGTATGAAAGTAGTGATAGCTGTGTGGATGTTAGCACTGCTCCAGTCAAAATCTCCCAATCTTGCCTTACAATCACCAGCGTTTGCATTACTTACAATCAAAGATGACAGAAGGAAAATTGAGATTGTTAATCTCTTTAAAAACTTCATTAAATTATCTCCTTAAGGTTAAGTTTTAATACCGAGATTTAATAATGAATGTAGATAAAAAACAAGCTTTGAATTATTAATACAACTATTAATTGAGTTGATTTGATTACTCTTTTATATAAAAATTAAGTGTGAGCTCAATTTCTAAACTAGAAAAAAATTCAACATATTTAAAAGTTATTTGGAATGATGGTGAAGAAAGTAAGTTTAATTACCTTTGGTTGAGAGATAATTGTCCAACTGCACACGATAAAGATTCAAGACATAGAATGTTTAATATTCTAGAAGTCTCACAAAACATTAATCCCACAAAATATTCTATAAGTTCAGATGGAAAATTAGAAATTGAATGGAGCGAAGGAGATCATACAAGTTATTATGATCCCAAATGGTTAAGAGAAAACTGTTATACTTTAAAAAATAAGCAAAAGTACGTCTCACCTTATAAACTTTGGGATAGTTCTTTAGAAAAGAACTTAAAATCTATTCATATTGAGCATGATGAAATTATAAACTCTGATGATGGTTTGATTAAATGGTTAGAGCTTTTACATTATACTGGAATAGCTATTGTTAAAAATGCTCCAGTAGAAAAAAATTCTGCATTAAAAGTTTTAAACCGAATAAGTCATACTCGAGAAACTTTTTTTAAAACACCTTTTGAAGTAATTAATATTCCAAAACCAAATAATTCTGCATATACAGCGCACGCCTTAAGAAATCATATGGATTTACCTTGGTTTGAAAATCCACCTGGTTATCAATTTTTACACTGTTTAATAAATTCAGCAAAGGGTGGTGACTCATCTGCTGTTGATGCATTTGCTGTGGCAGATTATTTAAAAAAAAATGAAAAAGATATTTTTGATATCTTAGTAAATACTCCGCTAAAATTTAGAGATAAAGACTACACTCAAGAAGCAGTCAGAAGTGTCTATGGCACTGCAATATCACTCACTAAAGACGGAGATTACAATGATATTCGTTATAGCATTGCAACACTAGATGCTCTTGATTGTCATCCAGATATAATGGACTCAGTTTATAAAGCTCATCATCGATTTGGAAATTTATTGCATGATGCTAAATTTCAAATTAATTTTAGACTAGAGCCAGGTGATATTTTTTCATTTAACAATAGAAGATTGCTTCATGGAAGAACAGAGTTTGATCCTAATTCTGGTCATAGACATCTCCAAGGATATTACATGGATAGAGATGAAATAATTGGAAGATTAAAATTTCTTAAAAGTAATTTACAGATACAACCTGATTTAGAAAAATAATATATTTTAATATTTAAGTAATTTTAATTTAACGTTATCTTAACATTTATATTTTACTTTATTGTAAATACATAAATTAAAAAGAGAGGAAAAAAATGAAAAAAATACTTAGTATTTTAACTATTCTATTTACATTCTCTTTTACATCACACAGTTACTCAAAGACAGAAATTCATTGGTGGTACGGAAACAGTGGTTTTCTTGGTGATGTAATTATTGAAATTGCAAATAGATTTAATGCTTCACAAGATCAATATACGGTCATTCCTACAGGTAAAGGAAGTTATGAAGATAACATGGCAGCAACTATTGCTGCATTTAGAGCAGGAGACCAACCACACTATTCACAGGTTTATGATGCTGGTGCTGCGATAATGGTAGCGCAAGTTAAAAATGGTGTTGTCATTGGTTTTGAAGATATGGCAGAGAAATATGGAATTAAAGTCGACGCAGACAATTATATTCCAGGAATTAAAAATTTCTATGCTGACTCTGATGGGAAAATGATTGGTGTTCCTTTTAATAGTTCAACTTGTTTAATGTATGCAAACATGGACATCTTGAAAAAAGTAGGAATTGAATCAGTTCCAAAAACTTACGAAGAATTTGAAGCTATGGCTCCAAAAATTAAAGCTGCTGGATACATACCTTTAGTTCAAAGTCACTTTCCTTGGATCTGGACAGAAAATTTCTTTTCAAGACATAATCTACTTATGACTGATGGAAACAATGGTTACGATGCTGTTCCAACAAAAACTTTATTTGCTGAAACAGATGCATTTGTAATGCATTGGAAAAAAGTTAAGGAATGGTATGAAAAAGGCTTTTATGGTTATAAAGGAAGAGCATGGGGAGATAACCAAGCTCCATTTATAGCTGGTGAAGCTGCGTTTTGGTTTGGTTCAGCTGCATCGTTCGGTGGAATGAAAGGTGTTGTACCTAACTTTACAGTAAATCATATTCCTTACTGGGATTCTGTAACAGGTGGTAAAGAGTATCCAACGTTTATCGGTGGTGCTGCTAACTGGATATTAAATGGTCATACAGAAGAAGAGTACAAAGGACTTGCTAAATTTATAGAATTTATGGGTTCTCCAGAGATGGATCTGTATTATCACAATATGACTGGTTACTCTGCGGTAACTAAAGGTGGTATAGAGTTAGCTGAAACTATAAATTTCTATAGAGCTTCTCCATATCATAAAGCAGTTGGTGAACAATTAAGCTTAGAAGGTTCGACTATTCCAGGTGGATATAGAGCTGGTAACTGGCCACAAATTCGTGAAGTAATTTACGAAAATGTTGAGCCAATGTTAAACGGCAAAATATCAATCGAAAAAGGATTGAAGAACATGGATAAAGGTGCAGCTAAATTGTTAAAACAATTTGCTAAAACTTTATAATTAATAATTTAAATAAGGAGGGTATTGATTTACCCTCCTTATTTTTTATTTTACTTATATGAAAAAAGTCCAATTTAAATCTAGCTATTCACAATATTTATTCTTAGCGCCTCAGTTAGGAATTTTATTAATTTTTTTATATTGGCCAATCATACAAACTTTTAAAGATGCATTTACAATGCAAGATGCTTTTGGATTTGGAGCGACGTTTGTATGGTTTGATAATTTTTTATTTATTTTTGATGATCCAGCTTATTTTATAGCTTTCAAATTTACTATTATTTATAGTTTTGTAATTACGTTAATTACAGGCTCCATTGGATTATTGCTTGCCGTTCAGGCCAATAATGTAATGCATGGTAAAAGCACTTACAAAACACTTCTAATTTGGCCTTATGCAATCGCGCCAGCGGTTGTGGGTGTAATGGCAAATTATTTTTTTAGTGAAAGATTTGGGCTTCTTTATCATTTATTTCATGAACTTTGGGGATTCAATTGGTACGAGAGTGTTTTTGACTCTTATATTTACGTAATAATAGCTGGTTCTTGGAAGCAAATCAGTGCTAATTTTATTTTCTTCTTGGCAGGTCTACAAGCTATACAAAAATCTGTAATTGAAGCATCCATGATTGACTGTAAAAATAGTTTTAGAAGATTTTGGACAATTACATTTCCATTATTAATGCCAACTACATTTTTTTTAATAATTATTAATATAACCTATGCTTTCTTTGATACATTTGGAATTATTGATACCACAACAATAGGTGCTCCTTCAGGTGAAACAAGAACTCTAGTTTATAAAGCCTACATGGATGGATTTAGAGGACTAGATTTAGGAAGTGCAGGAGCTCAATCAATAATGATGATGTTGATTGTATTAGTAATTACAATTTTTCAATTTAGATATATCGAAGGGAAAATACATTATAATTAATGACTAGATTTATCACATCAAGTTTTTCACATTTAATTTTACTTATTGGAATACTTATCATGGTAGTTCCTGTATGGATGATTTTTGCTAGCTCAACGCACACAAGTTCAATGATTAATATGAATGGTCTTCAAATGTTTTTAGGAGATAGCTTTTACGAAAACTACTTAAGGGTTTTATTATATCAAGGTGGTTTTTTTAAGGAGATAACAGCATTAAAAATGTTTTTTAATAGTTTTATCATGGCTACAGGAGTTGCAATATTGTCTGTTGTTACATCTTTAATGGCGGCATATGCTCTGGTTTATTACAGAATAAAACATGCAACATTATTGTTTTGGATAATATTCATTACAATTTTAGTTCCATTAGAATTAAGAATTTTTCCTACTTATTCAGTAATGGCAGAACTTAATCTAGTGAATTCTTACTTTGGATTGATAGTTCCTATTTCAGCCTCAGCTATAGCAACCTTATTCTTTAGACAATTTTATAAAACTGTTCCAGATGAATTACTTGAGTCCGCTAAACTTGATGGAGCAAATACTTGGAGATTTTTTATTGATTTTTTAATTCCTTTGTCAAAAACAATGATTGTAGCAATGTTGATATTTATGTTTGTTTTTGGTTACAACCAGTATTTATGGCCATTATTGGTAACAACTTCAGAACAATATTGGACAGTGGTTATGGGGCTGAAAATGATGTCAGGTTCTATTGTCCATCGTTTTGCTTTCGTGATGATGTCTATGGTTCCACCAATTTTAATTATAATTTTGTTACAGAAACATTTTATTAAGGGGGTTTTTCAAGATAAATGAAAATTAAACCACTTCAAATAATTGCTCATATTATTTTAATATTAGGAGTTTTGTTAATGGTAGTTCCTATTTGGATATCTTTTGCAAGTTCATCCCATGATTCTGTAACTATACTGACAGAAGGTATGAAGTTTCATATAGGTGATCAGCTAGCAAGAAACTATAACGAAGTTTTAAATGAAAAGGGCGGTTGGTCAGAAGAAGTGACTGCTGCAAAAATGTTTATAAATAGTTTTATAATGGCATTAGGAATTGCAACACTTAAAGTAGTTATTTCTGCAATGTCAGCATATGCTTTGGTTTATTATAGATTTAAATTAGCTGTACCAATTTTTTGGTTAATTTTTATTACCTTACTTGTTCCTTTAGAAGTAAGAATTTTTCCAAGCTATAAAATTGTATCTGATTTAGGTTTAACAAATTCATATACAGGCCTTATTCTTCCGTTAGTTGCTTCAGCAACAGCAACTTTTTTCTTCAGGCAATTTTACAAAACAATTCCAGATGAACTCTTGGAGTCAGCAAAATTAGATGGAGCAAATGGTTGGAGTTTTTTCATAGATTTCTTGGTTCCATTATCAAAAACTATGATAGCAGCAATGTTTATATTCATGTTTGTTTATGGATATAGCCAATATTTATGGCCGCTAATAATGACAACTGCAGAAGAATATTGGACTGTTGTAATGGGAATGAAAATTATTTACACGGAAAGCTATGAAGGAGTTGCTCTGCCAAGAACAGCAGAAAGATTTGCATATATCATTTTGTCAATGATCCCACCTGTTTTAGTGGTAGTATTTTTACAAAAATGGTTCATAAAAGGATTAATTCAAACGGAGAAATAAATGAGTTTTTTAGATTTAAAAAATGTTACTAAGATTTACCCAAACGGAACTAAGGCTGTTCATGAGACCTCATTAAGTATTGATGAAGGAGAGTTTATGGTTTTTGTAGGTCCTAGTGGATGTGGAAAATCAACTTTATTAAGAATGGTCGCAGGTTTAGAGGATATTACAGAGGGTGATATTAATCTTGATGGTAAATTAATGAATGAAGTTGATCCATCTGAAAGAGATGTAGCAATGGTGTTTCAGAACTATGCATTATACCCACACATGAATGTTTATAATAATTTAGCCTATGGTCTAAAAAATAGAGGAATTGATAAAGAAACAATTGAGCAAAAAGTAAATGATGCAGCTAAGTTGCTACAAATTTCAGATTATTTACAGAGAAAACCTTCAATGTTATCTGGAGGTCAAAGGCAAAGAGTTGCTATGGGTAGAGCAATTGTAAGAAATCCAAAAATATTCTTGTTTGACGAACCTCTATCAAACTTAGATGCAAAATTAAGAATTCAGATGAGACTTGAAATTAAAAAACTTCAGCAGAAAGTTGGGGTAACAAGTATATTTGTTACGCATGATCAAGTTGAGGCTATGACACTTGCTGATAGGTTAGCAGTAATTAACAATGGAATTATTGAACAGCTTGGAACTCCTATTGAGATATATGATAATCCAAAATCCTTATTTGTTGCTGGTTTTATTGGCTCACCGCAAATGAATTTTTTAGATGGTAATTTAAAAAATAAAACATTATCTGCAGAAGGTTTCGAAATTAAAGATATTAATAGTGACTTTGAGGGAGAAGTTACATTAGGAATAAGACCTGAACATTTAAGTCAAAGTGAAAATGCTTTAATTAGTTTAAAAGTAGAATTAGTGGAACAACTTGGTTCAGATAATCTTGTTTATGGTCAATTGAAAAATAAAAAAGACTTTTGTTATAGGTGTCCAGGAAATCAAACTATTGAAAAAGGTTCTAATTTAAGTCTAAATATTGAGAACAATAAATATTATATTTTTGATAAAAGCACCGGTAAAAGAGTTAATTAAATTTGATTTTAAGCAAACCAAATCATATAAAAATTTACGGACACCGAGGAGCCAGGGGAGATCTTCCTGAAAATACTTTAGAAAGTTTCAAATATTTATTTGAAAACAATATTAATGCATACGAAACAGATATATTAATTTCTAAGGATCTTGTACCAGTTGTTGCTCATGATTTTAAATTAGATCCAAGCAGAACAAAAGATAATGAGGGGAATTGGATAGAGGATGAAAATTTAAAAATATTTGATTTAACTTATGAAGAACTTTTAAAGTTTGATGTAGGTTCAGTAAATAAATTATCCAGATACGGAAGAAGATTTATTAATCAAAAAAAATTAGAAAACCAAAGAATACCAAAACTTTCTGAATTATTAGTAATGTCTTCAAAAAATAAATCTGAAAAATTATTAATAAATTTAGAAATTAAA
This sequence comes from uncultured Pelagibacteraceae bacterium, assembly GCA_902536005.1. Taxonomy (GTDB): domain Bacteria; phylum Pseudomonadota; class Alphaproteobacteria; order Pelagibacterales; family Pelagibacteraceae; genus Pelagibacter. Next base: position 2,657 of record CACAVT010000016.1, on the reverse strand, counting down.
TCTACACCAGAAGAAGAAAATTTGACACCAGAACCAGAAGATACAGTAAAATTAATTATGAACGATATAAATGAATCATCTTTAAAAGATAAAATAATCGTTTCATCATTTGATTGGAGAACTTTATCAGTAATTAAAAATCAATATCCTGAAATTCCAAGAGCTTACTTAACTCAACATTTGACAGGAATTAATATTAATCAAACTATTTACAACAGATCTCCATGGTTGAGTTTTTTGCCTTATTATGAAGATCATGAATTACCAAAAATTATAAAGTCACAAGGTGGAAAAGCTTGGCATCCATACAGAAAAGATATTACAAAAGAACTAGTAGATATTTCTCATCAAGAAGATTTGCCAGTAAATGTTTGGACAGTAAATAAAGAGTACGAAATGTTAAAAATGATTGAGTACGGTGTAGATGGCATCATGACAGACTACCCACTAAGGTTGAAGGAACTTTGTGAAAAAGAAAATATAAACTGGTTCTAGTTTATTTTAATGGATTTAAACATAGTCAATAATGAGGAAAAATTTTTAGCAGGAAAACTTGAAGGTTATACTTTAAAAGGTGCTGAAAATAAATTTGATGACAAAGGAAATCCTTTACCATTTCCAGGCTGCACAATAATTTGTAATATTCCTTTAGATACTCATTTATCTGAGCAAATTATTAGTTTTCAAAAAAATATAGAAAATTTTAACCCTGAAAATACTTACTTCTATTTACCCCCATCTAGTTTCCATATGACATTATTTGATTGTTGTAATTTGAATACAAAAAACACTAATTATTGGCCGTCAAATATAGATCTTGATATGGATTACAAAGATATAGCTGTTGAATTAAATAAAAGAATTGAAAACTATAATTTTCCAGAAGAATTGAATCTTAAATTAAAAACGTTTTTTGGTGGTTACAGTATTATTTTAGAACCATTTTCTGAAAAGGACGAAAAAATATTAAGAAATTGTAGAGATGAACTAAGCAGTTTATTAAAAATTAAATTTGAAAATCATCAAAGATATACTTTTCATATTACTTTAGCATATATCTTGAGAGAACTTAATCAAATTGAAATAAATAATTTAATTGAATTTAATAAAAAACTATCTTTGGACTTTAGTAAAAAATTTCCAAAAATTACTTTCACAAAACCTGAAATGTGTACTTTTAAAGATATGCTGGAATTTAAGAGTATTAATCCTTCCAGCCGGTAACAGTTTTTACTTCTAAATATTCTTCAAGCCCCCAAACTCCACCTTCTCTTCCATTTCCTGATTGTCTGTATCCCCCAAATGGTGTGCCTGCGTCAGCTGCATTTCCATTGATATAAACACATCCTGATCTTAGTTTTTTTGCAACTCTATGAGCTTTCTCTCTATCTTCAGTTTGTAAATAATTTCCTAAACCATAAGATGTATCGTTTACAATATTTACTGCCTCATCTTCACTTTCAAAAGGTATTATGGAAAGCACTGGACCAAAAATTTCCTCTTTTGCAATTCTCATTTCATTTGTGACATTTGTGAAAATAGTTGGTTTTATAAAATAGCCTTTATTTAATCCATTAGGCAACTCTGGCCCGCCCGCAGATAATTTTGCTCCTTCTGATATTCCGCTTTCGATTAAATTTATAATTTTATCATACTGTGTTTTAGAAATAACCGGACCAATATGATCTCCTTTTTTTGATGCTTGATCTACTTTTATCTTATTGGCTTCATCTACTGCCTCATCCACTGCTCTTTTATAAATAGATTTTTCAACTAACATTCTTGTTGGTGCATCACATGACTGACCAGAATTACTCATTACATTTCTTATGCCATCTCTAACTGCATTTTTATAACTATCGGCAAAAACTATATTTCCACCTTTGCCACCAAGTTCTAAGCAAACTCTTTTTATGGTTTCGGCTGCATTTTTCGAAATTAGTCGTCCAGCACGTGTTGAACCTGTAAAAGAAACCATATCAATATCGGGATGACTTGATATTTGAGTTCCAACTCCTGCACCATCTCCATTTACCAGATTAAATACTCCTTTTGGAAAACCAACTTCATCAATCATTTCTGCAAATAGCATTCCTGAAAGTGGTGCTATTTCTGATGGCTTTAGAATCATTGTGCATCCTGTTGCAAAGGCAGGAACTACTTTGAGAGCTATTTGGTTTATTGGCCAATTCCATGGGGTAATTAGTCCACAAACTCCGATTGGTTCATAATAAATGTGGTTATTAGATTTTTGATTAAAATGTTCATCAAATTCAAAGTCTTTAAGTCTTAAAATAAAATCTTCTAAGTGTGTTTGTCCAGATCCAGTTTGAACGTCTGTTGCCCAATCCATTGGTGCACCCATCTCGAGTGAAATAGCCTCTGCCATTTCTCCAAATCTTTTTTTATAAACTACAAGCAATTTTTCGAGCAATTCTAACCTTTCTTTTTTGCTAGTTTCTTTCCAGGTTTCAAAGGCAGTTTTTGCAGCCTTAACTGCATTATCCGTATCTTTTTTTGAACCTAACGAAATAATTGCACAAGGATCTTCATTGCAAGGGTTGATTACCTCAAAGTCATTTTTTTCAATTGGATTTACCCATTTACCATTAATGTAAAATTTTCTTTTATCTAACATTTAATAATCTTAGCATATT
>CACAVT010000015.1 GCA_902536005.1 uncultured Pelagibacteraceae bacterium | reverse complement strand
TTTTTTCGTTTTTGAGTAGTAAGACTAAATTTTTCTAAAAACCTTTTCTTGTTTTCTTTTTTTTTTAATATTCTTAATATAATTATTATTGGAGATATTATTAAAAGTAGCGTAATTATTATTTGATAAAAAAAAAACATTTTTATTTTTGAATTTGTTTTTCATAAAAACTTTTATATAGACTTGATTTTTCAATCAGATCAACATGCTTTCCGTTATCAACTACTTTGCCTGCATCTATAACATATATATTATTTGAATTTAAAATAGTTGATAATCTATGAGCAATTACAATCGTGGTTTTATTTTTAGTTAAAATTTTTAAGGCTTCTTGAATCTTAAATTCAGTTTCTGAGTCTAAAGATGAGGTTGCTTCATCTAATAATATAATTGAACTTTTCTTCATCATTGCTCTTGCTATTGAAAGTCTCTGTTTCTCACCTCCAGAAAGTCTAACACCATTTTCACCTATAAGTGTGTCGAATTTATTTGGAAGATTGTTTATGAAATCTTCACAAAATGACAATTTTGCAACTTTATATACCTCTTCATCAGTCGCATTTATATCTGCATATTTAATATTATTTTTAATTGTATCATCAAATAAAGTGGTCTCTTGGCTAACTAGCGAAATTTCTTTTCTAATAGAGCTAATGGTACTTTTATAAATTGATTGTTCATCAATTAATATATCTCCAGAGTCCGCATCATAAAATCTTGGAATTAAATTTAATATAGTAGATTTTCCTGCTCCACTATGCCCAACTAAAGATGTCATCTTCCCCCCTTCAAATTTCAAGTTTATTGAATTTAAAGTCTTGCCTTCCTCTTCTTCATAAGAAAAATTAATATCAGTAAATAAAATATTTGAATTTTTAACTTGAATTGGTTTTGCGTCTTTAGAGTTATAAATTTTATTTTTTTGATCAATTATCGGCAATATTCTTGATGCAGCAGAAAGACCTTGATTTAAAACCATATTGAGTGTCGATAGAGCTCTCACAGGCTGATATGCCAACATCATAGCTGCCAAAAAAGAAAAGAAATTATTTATATCCAGTTCTCCTGCAGATATTAGCTTTCCAGAATAGAAAATTAAAACGGCGATCATGAAGCCAGTTAAAGTTTCCATAATTGGAGACATTCTAATAAATACAGTTTGTATTTTTTGATTTTTTTCCTTTAATTGTCTTAATTGATTATCGGCTCTTTGCTTTTCATAATCTTCTTTTTGGAAAACCTTAATTAACTTATGGTTTTTGAATAATTCAACTAAATAAGATGTTAAATAACCTGATTTTTCTTGTGCTTCTGTAGTAACTTTATTAATTCTTTTACCAAGAGTTTTAGCTGCAATACTAGCCAAAGGTATCATAATAATTGAAATTAGAGAAAGTTTCCAGTTTTGTAAAAACATAACAGCCAACAATCCTACAAGTGTTAGGCTGTCTTTAAACAATGTTAGTATTGCGTTACTTAATAGGTGGGTAATATGCGTAACATCATATGTTAAGTTTGATATAAACTTTCCAGAATGTTTTCTATCAATTGTTTGAGTATCTGTTTCAATTAAAGTATTTACCATATCATTTTGGAGTTTTTTCTTAACTGATTCACCAACTTTAATCATAGTAGTTTTAGCCAAATATAATGAAGAGCCTTTAACGGTAAAAGCAACAATAATCATTAAAGGTATAAAAATTATTAGTGATTGATCTTTTTCAATAAACAATTTTTTAATTGCCGGATCTAATAGCCACGCAATCGCAGAAGTACTTCCAGCAACTAATATAGAAAAAAAAGCTGACAAGAAAATTTTACTTAAATATTTTTTTGAATAATCATTATATAGTCTTTTATAAATATCAGATTTATTCATTATATATTTTTAATAATTAAAATTTGTAAAAAAACAATTAGTCCAAAAAAATTATTACTTTTAAATGCTTTCAAACAGCTCTCAGGATTTTTTGAATTAAAAATTTTCATTTGATAAAAAAATAAGTGAGCCAATGACAAAATAGATAAAATATAATAGCTATAATGAAAATTCATATAATATCCTCCAATCATAAAAAGGATTAATAAAATAGAATAACATGTGTATAAAAATTTTCTCTCTTTACCTTTAAATTTTATTGAGGTTGATTTTAATCCAATTATTTCATCATCTTTAACATCTTGGTATCCATATATTGTGTCGTATCCCAGTGTCCAAAATATGGCTCCAATATAAAAAATAATTGGAACTACATTTATTTGGCCGTGTATTGATGTCCATCCAAGTATTAATCCATAATTAAATGTAATACCTAAAAATAACTGTGGCCAATAAGTAAACCTTTTCATTAACGGATAAGTAAAAGCTAGTGGCATTGAGCCTAAAGCTAGTATGATTGTAAATAAGTTAAAGTTTAATAAAACTAATAAAGCTATAAAGCATAGTGTAATTGAATAAAAAATTGCAAGTTTTATTGAAATTTTATCTGATGCGATAGGACGATCTTTAGTACGAAATACTTTTGTATCAAACTCTTTGTCTAAAATATCATTTACGATACAGCCAGCAGATCTCATTAAGACAGAACCTAAAAAAAATAATAATAAATAAAAAATATATAAATTTAAACTTTCATTAAAATTGTAAGCCAAAGTTAATCCCCATGCACAAGGCCAAAATAATAACATGTAACCAATTGGCTTTTTTAATCTAGTTAATTCTATAAAAAGTTTTAATTGGTTCATAATATTTTACTTGTAAATAACAAAGGGTGGATTCATAATCAAATTGATTCGTATGAATATAGATTACACAGTCACAGCATTAATGTTTCCTGCAATTCCTCTATTAATGAGTGTTTACAGTAATAGATTCCATTCTCTTAGTATCTTAATTCGTCAGCTTCATGATGAACATGTTTATGAAAAACATATACCTCCAGAGTGGAAAAAACAGTTTATAAATTTGAGTGGAAGAATAACACTCTTAAGGTGGACAATCTTATTTGCGTCTTTTGGTTTTCTATTTAATATGCTTACAGTATTTGCTCTTTATTTGGATGAGGTTTTTCTTGCCAGAGTAATTTTTGGATCTTGTTGTTTATCAATGATTGTATCTATTATTTTTTTTATAAGAGAAATTCAAATATCAACGAATGCACTTAAACTCCATATGTCAGATATGGATGTTGATGTTAGTTAGGGACTAATACTGCTGGGCCTAAAATTTTTCTTCCTTCAAGATCTAGATGAGCTTGAACGACCTCCTCTAACTTATACTTTTTAAAAATTTTAATTTTTATTTTTCCAGAACTAATTTTTTCAAACATTGTTTTTGAAGCTTCATCTAATTCTTCTCTTGTTGAAAGATATTGTTGCATAGAGGGCCTTACAAGATAAAGGCCTTTTGGCTGAATAACTTTTGGCACATTAATATCTGACAAGGGTCCAGATGCATTTCCAAATGAAACCATCATACCTCTCACAGCCAAACACTCTATAGATCCATCTAATGTATCTTTACCAACACCATCGTATACAACAGGAACACCTTTACCATTTGTAATTTCTAAAACTTTTTTTGCAAAATCTTCTTTATTGTAATTTATTACATGATCGTAACCATTTTCTTTTGCTATATTTACTTTTTCATCTGATCCAACTGTACCTATAACAGTACAACCCAAACTTTTCGCCCACTGTCCAAAAATCTGACCAACACCACCAGCAGCTGCGTGAAATAAAATTGTTTCTCCTGATCTAACTGGATAAGTTTTATACAAAAGATAAAAAGTTGTTAATCCCTTTGTCATTAAAGTTGCAGCTATTTCAAGATCAATACCATCAGGTACTTTTACTAAATTTTTAGTTGGATAGTTCCTATGTGAACTATATGAACCTAAGGGAATGCCTGCATAAGAAATTTTATCACCCACTTTGAAGTCTTTTACATTCTCTCCAATATCAGTAATAACTCCAGCACCTTCTAAACCTAAACCAATTGGTAGTTTTAAAGGATACAAACCTGATCTATGATAAGTATCAATATAGTTTAGACCAATTGCTTTTTGCTCAATTGTTACTTGATCAGGATTAGGCTTATCTAAAGAAATATCTTTAACTTCTAAAACTTCAGGACCACCAGTTTTATTAATTTCAACAGCTTTCATAATTTATTTTACAAATGTACCATTATGATAATCTTGAACTGCTTGCAAGATCTCTGCTTTAGTATTCATCACAAAAGGTCCACCTCTAGCTATTTCCTCATTAATTGGCTTACCTGAAATCACTAAAAATTTAGCATTTGTTATAGCTTTAACACTTAAATCTTCACCTCTAGTTAGTAATATTAAAGTACTATCTATAACTTGATTGTGTTTATCTTTTCCAATTTCTATTTCACCATTAATCAAATAAATAAAACTATTGTGAGTAGATGGTAATTTAAAACTGAACTCTTTATCTTTATATAACTCCACATCAAAATAAACTGGCTCAACGTTGTGACCTTTTAATGGTCCCTCAGCTTTTTCAAATTTTCCAGCTATAACTTTAACCTGTTTATCATCATCTTTATGAACGCTCATTTTATCTGCATCGATATAAATATATTCAGGCTTACTCATCTTTAATTTAGCAGGCATATTAATCCATAATTGAAAACCATGAAGTTTACCTTCTTTCATTGCAGGCATTTCAGAGTGAATAATTCCACTTCCTGTTTTCATCCATTGAACATCTCCTGCAGTCATTCTACCTTCACCACCTGTGCTATCTTTATGTTCAAAATCTCCAGCTAACATATAAGTAACTGTTTCAATTCCTCGATGAGGGTGGGGCGGAAAACCTGCGATATAATCCTGGCTATTCTCAGATCCAAATTCATCTAACATTAAAAAGGGATCAAAGTAATTTGGCTCAACACCAATACTTCTTTTTAATTTAACACCTGCTCCATCTGAAGCGGGGATAGGGTCAATAATTTTACTAACTTCAATATTTTTCATATTTCGTAAATAAGAATTTTTTATAATATATCAAGTAACTTACTAAGATCTTTGATTTGATGTTTTGGGACATAATCTAGATTATCAAAAGTATTGTTGCTTCTATTAACCCAAATAGAATTATAACCATAGTTTCCACCGCCTGAAACATCCCAAGTATTTGCACTTAAAAAAGCAACTTCATTTGTTCGAATTTGATATTGCTTTATTGGAAGATCGTAAACTTTAGAGTCTGGTTTATAAATACCAACCTCTTCTATTGAAAAAATATCATCAAATATATTTTCTAAATTATTGCTTTTAACCAATTTATCAAGTAGGGAAGGAGTGCCATTTGAAAGAATAGCAAGTTTGAAATCTTTTTCTTTTAATGATTTTAAAACTTCTGGAACTTCTTTAAATGGTGAAAGAATTTTATAAAGATCTAATAACTCATTTCTCATTGAAGAGTCTATCTCATAAGTTTTCATTGATTTATCCAAACTATCCTCTGTCACCTGCCAAAAATCCTTGTGACGTTTCATTAAACTTCTCAGCCAAGTATATTCTAATTGTGTAGTTCTCCAATAATTGGCAAAACCTTCCCACTTATCACCTATTTTATATTTACATTTTTCAGCAGCTGAATTGACATCAAATAAGGTGCCGTAAGCATCAAAAATTATTGCTTTAATATTTTTCATAAACTAACTTATCAATATGAGTAACATTAGATTATTTTATACAAAAAGTTTATCTCTTAATTTGATTGACAAACTTGATAAATCTCAATCACACTATGTTTCAAAAGTTATGAGACTTAAAGAGAAAGAAGTTTTTTCTCTTTTTAATAGTAGTGGCGAATGGGAAGCGAAAATCTTAAATATCACAAAAAGCATAGTTGAATTTAATGTTACGAAAAAATTAAGACAGAAAGAAAATACCCAAGATCTCTGGTTGGCTTTCTCTCCAATCAAATCAAATTACTTTAATTTTATGATCCAAAAAGCTACGGAGCTAGGTGTAACTAAGTTTTTACCAGTCATCTTTGAAAGAACGATTGTTAGAAAGATTAATAAAGAGAGATTGGAAAAAGTAATCATAGAAGCAGCCGAACAGTCAAATAGAATTACAGTTCCATCAATTGAGGATCCTCAAAAATTAAAGAGCTTTCTAAATAATGATATGGATTTAATCTTTACTGATCTCAATACTACTAATACAAAAATTGATATTAAAAAGTTAACCACCAAGCCTACTTGCGTAATCATAGGACCTGAGGGAGATTTTTCTGAGGAGGAAAGGGAAGAGATTCTCAGATTTAACGATGTTCAATCAATTAAAATCAATGAAAACATCTTGAGATCTGAAACGGCTGTAATTTCTGCCTTATCAATCATAAATTACACCATTAATTGATATTTTGTCGCTAAAAGTAAAAGTGTATTTTTTTAAAAGACACTCTATATAGGTTAAAAAAATGAAAAAACTTTTATATATATTTCTAACATTCTTTATCACTTCAAGCGCATTCGCTAATCAACCTGTCGATTGGCAGCTAGGTTTTCAAAAGGCTGCTTCCGAGACAATGAGAGATATAGTTAATTTCCATGATAAATTGTTGTTACCAATTATAATAGCAATCAGTGTTTTTGTTCTATTTCTGATGGTTTATGCTTGTATAAGATTTAGAGCTTCAGCAAATCCAGTTCCATCAAAAAGAACTCATAATGTTGCTGTTGAAGTTTTATGGACTTTGATCCCGTGTTTAATTCTGATCGTGATGGCGGTTCCATCATTTAAAATTTTATACAAACAAGACGCAATTCCTAAGGCAGATATAACTGTAAAAGCTATAGGATACCAATGGTATTGGGGATATGAGTATCCTGACGAAAATATTTTCTTCGACTCTTACATGATCGACACTAAAGACTTAAAAGAAAATGAGCCAAGACTTTTAGCTGTAGATAATGAACTGGTTGTTCCGGTTAATAAAGTTGTTAAGGTAATGATCACTGCCAATGATGTTCTACATGCGTGGGCACTTCCTTCATTTGGAGTAAAACGAGACGCTGTACCTGGAAGAATAAATGAAACTTGGTTTAAAGCAGAAAAAGTTGGAACTTATTATGGTCAATGTTCTGAATTATGTGGAATTAAACACGCGTTTATGCCAATTGAAGTTAGAGTTGTTACTGAAGAAGAATATCAAGACTGGTTGTTAGATGCTAAAGTCAAATTTGCAAAAGAAATTAATGAAGAAGATCAATTTAAAAAACTAGCGAGTAAATAACATGTATACACAAACAGCATCACACGACGATCATCATACACCAACAGGTTGGAAGCGTTGGGCATATTCAACTAACCATAAAGATATTGGAACAATGTATCTAATATTTGCAATTATTGCAGGTGTGATTGGTACTGCATTCTCAGTCTTAATGAGAATGGAATTGATGCATCCTGGTGATGGCATTTTAGGTGGAAACTATCATTTATATAACGTCTTAGTTACTGGTCATGGTTTGATCATGATTTTCTTTATGGTTATGCCAGCAATGATTGGTGGATTTGGAAATTGGTTTGTTCCAATTATGATTGGGGCACCTGATATGGCTTTTCCTAGAATGAATAACATTTCATTTTGGTTACTACCTACATCATTCATTTTATTAATAATGTCAATTTTCATGGATGGCCCTCCTGGTCAAACAGGTGTTGGTGGTGGATGGACTATTTATCCTCCTTTATCATCTACAGCTGGTCAACCAGGTCCAGCAATGGATTTTGCAATTTTAAGTTTACACTTAGCTGGAGCTTCTTCAATTTTAGGAGCGGTAAACTTTATTACTACAATTTTAAACATGAGAACGCCTGGCATGACACTTCATAAAATGCCATTATTTGCTTGGTCAATATTAGTCACTGCATTCTTGTTATTGTTATCATTGCCAGTTTTAGCAGGAGCAATTACGATGCTTCTTACTGATAGGAATTTTGGAACAGCTTTCTTTGATGCACAAACTGGTGGAGACCCAGTTCTATTCCAACATTTATTTTGGTTCTTTGGTCACCCAGAAGTTTATATTCTAATTTTACCAGGTTTTGGAATGATCAGTCATATTGTATCAACATTTTCTAAAAAACCAGTTTTTGGATATTTAGGAATGGCTTACGCAATGGTTGCAATTGGAATCGTTGGTTTTGTTGTGTGGGCTCACCACATGTATACAGTTGGTTTAAGCACAGATACTAAAGCATACTTTTTAGCTGCAACGATGATTATTGCAGTTCCAACTGGTATAAAAATATTTTCATGGATAGCAACTATGTGGGGTGGTTCGATTTCTTTTAAAACTCCAATGGTTTGGGCTTTAGGATTTATATTTTTATTTACTGTAGGAGGAGTTACCGGAGTAGTTCTAGCAAATGCAGGGGTGGATACTGCAATGCATGATACCTACTACGTTGTTGCTCACTTTCATTATGTGTTATCTTTAGGAGCCGTATTTGCCATCTTCGCTGGTTTTTATTACTGGTTTGGAAAAATGACTGGTTACGAGTACTCAGAGTGGATGGGTCAATTACACTTTTGGTTAACGTTTATAGGAGTAAACTTGGTTTTCTTCCCACAACACTTTTTAGGTCTTGCAGGAATGCCAAGAAGATATGCTGACTACCCAGATGCTTTTGCTGGATGGAATTACATTTCGTCAATTGGTTCTTATATTTCAGTAATTGGATTGGTAGTATTTTTTATTAACCTTGCTTATGCGTTTTATAAGAAAAAGGCTGCAGCACAAAACCCATGGGGAGACGGCGCCACAACTTTAGAATGGACTGTACCATCTCCACCTAATTTTCATACTTTTGAAGAATTACCAAAATTTGAAGATGAAGAGGGTGTTGAAAAATCTACAAGCTAAATATAGTAAACAAGATTTTTTAACTTTAAATTAATGATTAAGTCTAGATTAAAAAATAGAAACTTATCTCAAGAAGACACCTTTAATTTTTCTGAATTATTTAAATTAATGAAACCTAGAGTAATGTCTTTGGTTATCTTTACATGTGCAGTTGGATTGTTAATGGCTCCAAATATAATTCCAACAAAAGATGCAATCATTGGAATAATTTTAGTTTCAATTGGAGCAGGAGCAGCTGGGGCTTTAAATATGTGGTACGAGTCTGATTTAGATGCCCTCATGACAAGAACTTGTTTGAGACCAATTCCTACAGGCAAGGTAAATAGAAATCAAGCACTAGTATTTGGAATTTCTCTTTCGATTTTTTCTGTAATTGTGCTTGATTATTATTCAAACAGAATATCTGCCAGCTTATTACTTTTTACTATTTTGTTTTATGTATTTGTCTATACAATTTGGTTAAAGAGAAAAACTCCTCAGAATATAGTGATTGGAGGAGCCGCAGGTGCACTGCCTCCAGTTATTGGCTGGACTATAGCTACCAATTCTTTAACTTTTGAACCAATCACCTTTTTTTTGATTATATTCTTTTGGACGCCTTCACATTTTTGGGCTTTAAGTTTATATAAATCAGATGATTACAAAAAAGCGAAAATTCCAATGCTTCCATTAACAAATGGTATTGAGAGCACAAAATTAAATATATTTATCTATTCTTTAACAATGTTACCAGTAATTGTTTTACCTTATGCTATTGGTTTTGTGGGTATTACTTTTTTAATCCCATCATTAATTTTGACAATTTATTATAATTATTTATGTTTCGAACTTTATAAATTTAAAAAGAACAAATTTGATGCAAAAAAAGCAAAATCTATTTTTGGATATTCAATTTTGTATCTATTTTTGATATTTGTTCTTTTTTTAATTGATAAAATTTTATGATAACGCCTGACAAGAAAACAAAGAAAAAAAATATTATAACTGCAATAGCAATTTTAGCATTTATGGTATTTTTATTTGTTTTTACTTTATACAACGTTGGAGTATTTGATAGACAGATATGATTAAAAGCAAAACATTAACTCCTTTACTTTTAGCTGGGATTTTTGTCCTTATGTTAGGATTGTCTTTTGCAGCAGTGCCTTTGTACGATTTGTTCTGTAGAGTCACTGGTTTTGGAGGGACAACCCAGTTTTCAAAAGAAGCTCCAAAAATAGTTTTAGACAAAGTTGTAAGTGTGAGGTTTGATACAAATGTGAATAATCTTGATTGGAAGTTCAAAGCAAAATCAAACGTTATTGACGTGAAAGTTGGCCAGGTAAACAGAATTGAATTTGAAGTTGAGAATATTGGAGACGAAACGACTTATGGTGTAGCTAGTTTTAATGTTTCACCAGCAAGTTTTGGCAAATATTACAGTAAATTAGGATGTTTTTGTTTTGAAAAACAAGAGTTGAAGGCAGGAGAGAAGGCAACTTACGTAATGACTTTCTATTTAGACCCTGACCTTGTAAACGATCCAACTACAAAAAATCTACAAGATGTAACTATGTCGTATACTTTTTTCTCGACAGATTACTATAAACAATCATAATCACGAAAAATGTCAGCAGAAAAAAAACACGATTACCACTTAGTTGATCCAAGTCCCTGGCCAATCTATACATCTTTTGCATGCTTAGTATTAGCTATAGGTGCAATTTTTTATATGCATAACGGTATTTCATGGGGAATGTATCTTGGTTTAGCTTTGTTAATTTATGGTGCATATATGTGGTTTAGAGATGTAGTAATCGAAGCTGAACATCAAGGTCATCACACTCCAGTTGTTCAAATTCATCATAGATATGGAATGACTTTATTTATTGCTTCAGAGGTAATGTTCTTTGTTGCATGGTTCTGGGCGTACTTTGACATAAGCTTGTTTCCAAATGAATTTGTTGGAAATGTATGGCCACCAAAAGATATTGAAACATTTGATCCTTGGGACATTCCTTTGATAAACACTTTAGTCTTATTATTATCAGGAACAACTGTCACTTGGGCCCATCACTCTTTATTAGAGGATGATAGAAAAGGATTTATACAAGGGTTAACTTTAACAGTAATACTTGGTTTCTTTTTTACTTTATTACAAGCATATGAGTACCATCATGCTACTTTTACCTATTCGGGCCATATTTATGGAGCAGTATTTTATATGGCAACAGGTTTTCACGGTTTTCACGTGATTATAGGAACTATTTTTTTGGCGGTATGTTTGTGGAGAGGAAGGCTTGGTCATTTCACAAAAGATCATCATTTTGGATTTGAAGCAGCTGCTTGGTACTGGCATTTTGTTGACGTAGTGTGGCTCTTCTTATTTGCTGCAATATATATTTGGGGAAGTTAATATTTATCCTTGAAGAATAAATTTTTATTTTCAGTATTTGTTTATTTTATTATTTTAACTCTTCTTTCTCTAGGGTTTTGGCAAATTTATAGATTAAATTGGAAATTAGAATTAATTGAGCAAATAGAAAATTCTCTAAAAAATGACCCAGTGGAATTATCCAACATTGAAAAAAAAAACTATCTCAGAATAAAGACAAGTGGAGATATTGATTTTGACAAACAAATTTACTTGTACAATTTAAATGATGCAGGGAAACCTGGATTTGAGGTAATTAGTCCAATAAAAGTTGGTGATGAAAATTACTTAGTGAATAGGGGATGGATACCTTTTGAAAAAAAAGACCTACTCGAAATAAATTTAGTTGATCAAAATCAAATAGTCGGCACTCTTATGCTACAAACTAAACCAAGTACATTCAAGCCTGAAAATGATATTGAAAAAAATTATTGGTTTACTTTGGATAGAGAAGATATTTTAAAGTTTACTGGTAGAAATTTTTCAAAATATGTCATTTATTTAAACGGTGATTATAAAATTCCAAAACCAAGAGTGATTACTGCTAAAATTTCAAATAATCATAAGAAGTATGCAATTACTTGGTTTTCTATGGCGATTTCAATTCTTTTAATATATTTATATTTTAGGAAAAAAAATTATTAAATGAGATACGTAAGTACAAGAGATACATCAAAAACCTTTGAATTTAAAGACGTTTTTATTAAAGGTCTTGCCGATGATGGAGGTTTATTTATTCCAGAAGCATTAGTGAAATATGGGGAAAATGAAATTAGAGATTTAAAAAAACTTAGTTATTCAGAGTTAGCAAAAAAAATTGTTTATCCATTTATTGGTAATTTTATGTCTGAATCTGAAATGAGTAAAATTATTGATAAATCTTATTCCACATTTAGAAAAGACAACGTTGTAGATTTTATAAAGATTGGAGACAAAACAATATTAGAATTATTTCATGGTCCTACTCTAGCTTTTAAAGATGTTGCTATGCAACTTTTAGGTAACTTTTACGAATATTACCTAAACAATGAAAATCAAAAAATTAATATTGTTGTTGCCACATCTGGAGACACTGGTGCTGCAGCAATTGATGCAATTAAAGGTAAAAAAAATGTTAATATTTTTGTGCTTCATCCAGACAATCGTGTTTCACCAGTTCAAAGAAAATTAATGACAACAGGTAAATATGAAAATGTATTTAATATAGCCATAAAGGGAAACTTTGATGATTGCCAGAACCTGGTTAAATCTATGTTTGCAGATAAGCAGTTTTCAAATGATATCAAAATGTCAGGGGTAAACTCTATTAATTGGGCGAGGATTATTTCTCAAAGTGTTTATTATTTTTACAGTTATTTATTGGTTGAAAATACAGGTGAACCAACAAATTTTTCAGTACCAACAGGAAATTTTGGAGATGTTTATGCTGGATATTTAGCCAAAAAAATGGGCTTGCCTATTAATAAATTAATTGTTGCAACTAATCAAAACGACATTTTGCATAGAGCAATATCAAAAGGTAGTTATGAAGCAGAAAAGGTTTCAGAAACTATTTCTCCTAGTATGGATATTCAAATAGCTAGTAATTTTGAGAGACTTATATTCGATCTTAATAATGAAGACGATAAACAGACTTCATTAGATATGAAAAATATTAAAGAGAATGGAAAATATTTAATTGGTGATGATAAATTAAATAAAATTAGAGAAAATTTTTTATCCGCTAGTTTGAGTGAGAATGAGACTTTGGAGGTTATTAAAAAGGTATATGAAAAATTTTCTGTAGTTTTAGATCCACACACAGCAATTGGATATGGTGCTTTCGATAAACACAACTTAAGAGGAAATAATATTGTACTAGCAACTGCACATCCATGTAAATTTCCTGATGCTGTTTCCAAAGCTATTAATTTAAAATCTGATTTACCAAAAGAACTCGAGTTTATTTTGAATGAAAAAGAAGATTATGATATAGTAGAAAATAATTTAGAAAAAATTAAACATTACATTAAAGGTAAAACAAAATGAAGATTAAAGAAGGAGAACAAGTTCCGAATTCAGAATTTTATTATTTAGACTCAAGTGGGACAGCAAAAAAAATAACTACAGCAGAAGTTTTTAAAAATCATAAAACAATTGTGATTGGTGTTCCTGGAGCATTTACAAAAGTTTGTTCAGCAAAACATCTTCCAGGGTATGTTAATACTTACGAGGAAGCAAAGAATAAAGGGGTTACAAAAATTATTTGTGTTTCAGTTAATGATCCAAATGTGATGAAAGCATGGGGCGATAGTCAAAAAGTTGAAGATAAAATATTTATGGCTGCAGACCCATATTGTGAATTTACTAAATCAATTGGAGCAGAAATAGATAGACACGATCGGGGTCAGGGAATGAGGTCAGCAAGATATACAATGTTAATTGACGACAATGTTGTAAAGAAAATACAAGCAGAAGAAGATACTGCCACTTGTGAAATTTCAGCAGCTCAAAATTTTTTAAAATTAATCTAAATTTGCTGCTTTTTTAGCTAATAAGTCCGCCTCTTCATTTAATGGGTTTCCATCATGAGCTTTGACCCAATTCCATTGGATATTAAGTGATTTATTTAAATTATATAGATCAATCCATAGATCTTTATTTTTAACATCTTCTTTTTTTGTGGTTTTCCAATTATTAGCTAACCAAGTATTAATCCATTCAGTTATTCCATTTTTTACATATTGAGAGTCAGTATATATTTTTATTTCAACACCAGGCTTCATATCTTTCAATGCATTAATTGGGGCTAACAATTCCATTCTATTATTTGTTGTATTTTTTTCGTTACCACTAATTTTTTTAATTTCTTTTCCATCATTTATAATTGCAGCCCATCCACCATTACCTGGATTTGTTAAACAAGAACCGTCTGTATAAATTGTAATCATTAATTTAAATAATCTTTAAATGAACTTAAATTATTGTGAGAAAGTAATTTTTGATAATATTCATTAGGGTCTTTAATTTTAATCAATGCTGTTTTTGGTGTATTTGAGTAGTCATACAATCTTGTTAATAAATATCTTAATGCTGCACCTCTACACAAAATATTTATAGATTTTTTTTCTTTCATTGAAATTTTTTTAACGCTTTCATACCCTTTGATTAATTTTTTAATTTTTTTGTTATTTAAATGGAATTTTCTCTTTTTATGATCAAAACAAAGAGCATTGATACATATAGCAATTTCATACATAAAATAATCATTAGCGGCAAAATAGAAATCGATAATTCCAGAAAGTTTATTTTTTTTGAAGAAGATATTATCTATAAATAAGTCACCATGGATAATACCTTTGGGCAATTGTTTAGGCCAATTTTTATTTATATCTTTTAGGTTATTGTTTAAGAATAATTTTAAATTTGAAAACTTTTTTGACTTAAATTTAATACTTTCCAACAAAGGTTTCAAATTCTTAATACCCATCGAATTTTTTCTATTAAGCCTCATTCTATTTGTAACCACGTGCATCCGAGCGATTGTCTTGCCAATCGCATAACAATCATTTACATTTAATACTTTTTTATCCTTACCTTCCAAGTATGATACAATACATGCAGTTTTATTTTTTAATTTAATAAGATATTTGTTTTCTTTAGTTTTCAGTGGCTTGGGACAGTTTATTTTTGAATTATTCAAATTATCCATTAATTTCATAAAAAAAGGTATTTCTTTTTGTAAAACTCTCTTTTCAAAAATAGTTAAAATGTATCTTTTCTTTTTTGATTTAAGAATATAGTTTGTGTTTTCTATTCCTTGTTTGATACCTTTAAAATTTATTACTTTATCAATATTAAAATTTTTATTAATAATATTAATTTCTTTTTGATTTATTTTCGTATAGACAGCCATTTTTAATTTAATTTTTTAGGAGCTTTAAATACTACATTTTCTTTAATTATTTCAATTTCATCGATACTTATAGAAAATTTATTTTTTAAATCATTAATAAAATTTTCTACTAATATTTCTGGTGCAGATGCTCCTGAAGATATACCTATAGTATTGCAATTTTCTATTTGATCATACGGTATTGAGCTTTCTGAATGAATAAGTTGTGAATTTTCACAGCCTGATTTTTTTGCTACTTCAACTAGTCTAACAGAATTTGAAGAGTTTCTACTTCCAATAACAAAAAACATGTCGCAATTTTTTGCAATATTTTTTACTGCCATTTGACGGTTAGTAGTTGCATAACAAATATCTTCTTTCATTGGTTCTTTTATATTTGGAAAGTTAGTTTTTAAAATTTTGATTATTTCTTTTGTATCATCAACTGACAAAGTAGTCTGAGTAATATATGCCAATTTTTTATCTTGTTTATTTTGATAGTTTTTAGCATCTTTCTCATTTTGGATTAGATCTATAGAACCGTCATTTAATTGACCCATGGTTCCAATTACTTCTGGATGATTTTCATGACCAATTAAAATTATATGGTAACCAGCTTTATTAAGATTTTCTGCTTCTCTATGAACCTTTGAAACAAGTGGACATGTGGCATCAACATAAGTCATTTTATAATTTTTTGCATCTTCAGGTATTTTTTTTGGTACACCATGTGCTGAAAAAATTACTGGTCTTGATTTATCTTTTATCTCCTCCAGCTCTTCGACAAATATTGCCCCTTTATTTCTCAAATCATCTACAACATACTTGTTATGGACTATTTCATGACGCACATAAACTGGAGCTCCAAATTTTTGTATAGATTTTTCAACTATTTCAATTGCTCTTTCTACCCCAGCACAAAATCCACGAGGCGCAGATAATAATATTTTTAATTCTTTATTTTTCATTTTTTTCTAGAAAATATTCCAGCAATATATGTGGAAAGGTTAAAGACGCCAAACCTATAAATATTATTTTTAAAATTGCACTATCCAAATTGTATGAATTTTTTAGCAGATATAGAGCAATAAAAGAAAAAATAACTGTCAAAATTGTTAATGGTAAAGCTTTTTTAACAAATAATCTAAATCCATTAACTAAACTATTTGGATCAAGATTAATAGCTAGTGAAATTGAATGCCTGATCGAGTGTAAAAAACAGAAATAAACAGTAAAAGCTATTAGTGGAGATAAATAGTAATTTAAAATCAAAATTGAAAAATAATCTAAAAAAACTACAAATTTTTTGATTTCAAAATTCTTAAGAAAAAGAAAAATACTAGACAGGGTGCTACAGAATATTCCTATTTGAATTACATTATTAGTCTCAATAAAATTTAAACTTGAATAAAATGCCTCATTATCGATTAATAATAATTTGAAAATCGCTATTGTTTCCTGAAAATGAAAATACAAAGGAGCGAGTATAATTAAAAATCCTTTGAAAAAATAAAGTATTTGAGTGAAATAAGATTTTTCATTAATCAAAAATTGTGTATCCTCTTTTCCAAAGTGGTAGGAAGCGATCATTAAAAAAAGAATAAAAGTTATTGATGGTAATAATATCCAAGTTACTATGACTAACGCTGAAATTAAAATATATGTGATATAGAATATATAAGTAGATTTTATATTAAATAGTCTTAGCAGTTTTTTTCCTTTGATATGATCTAAAGAGCCATGGGAAACCCCTATAATCAAAATTAAAAGTAAACATAAAATTGATGAAATTTTAAAATTATTAAATTTAAATAGCAAAATACAAAAAATATTTATAACAAAGAAAAAAATAAATGAATGATTTAGATTTATTTTTTTTATTTTATTGATCATTTCAAATTAATTCTTTTAAAAATTTCCACTTTGGCATTTTTAGAATTACTTCTAAATCCTCAAAAAAATTACTTTTGTTTGATAAAAAATTTATAGCTGTTTTAGATTTTGAATTAAAAACTTTAAAAAATATATTTCCCATTTCGTTAGGATTATTTTTAAGAACTCTTAACAAGATTTTATCTAAAAAATCATATTTTGAATTAATTTTAAATAGATTAATATTTTTTATATTTTCTATGTTTTCTCTTATATATCTGCTCTGTTCTTGAATATTTAGGAAAGTATAGCCCGTGCTTAATCTAGTCATGTCTCCTGCTGAACCTATGTAAATTTCATTTGATTTATTTACATTATTTTGTCTAAAAAGAGGAATGGCTCCTTGTTCTTTAAAATGTATTTCACATTGTCTTAGGTTCAAATGATTACATAAGTAGTCATCAATCTGTTCCTCATAATCATTTAATGAATTATTATTTAGTTCTGATATCCAAGTTGACTCAATAAGTGCTGTTTTTTTTGTAAAGGGTAGGGTATAAAAAAAATGTACTCTATTTCTTTGATCGCAGTTAAAATCCATTAAATTAAATATCTCTTCATCAAAAAAATCTTTTCGTGTTTCTATCTCTACGCCATAAAAATGTTGCCACAACTCATTCTTTCTATTTTCAAAATTAGGCACACTGTTAAATACAAATGAATTTGATTTATCTATTTGATCAATATTTTTTAAAAATTGAATATTTTTATTTAGTTTTAGTTTTGAAAGTATTTTTTCGTAGAACATACCACTATCAATTGTTTGATACGGTGTAGGTTCGCAATTCACAAATTTCGTATCATTTGGTGTATTTATTGTAAAATTAATCCAACTTTTTTTGACACAGTCATCGAAGTTATGGGAAAAAACCTTCCAAAAAGACCAAGTTTTATCTCTTATATAATCTTCTCTTGGCTCAATGATTGCTAAAGTTTTATCTTTTAATTTATCATAAATTTCTAGCTCGTATGCTAATGAAAGACCCGCGCAACCCCCTCCAATAATTATGTAATCAAATTCTCTCATTTAAGTTAATTTCTGAATTAATTATATCATGCTCTTCTGCTGTTTGATGATTTTCGATATTTGTGAAAACAAGCTTTATTAAATCACCTAAGGATAAAACAGTTTGAATTATTTTTCCAAAGTTATTTACGTAAATCTTTCCAGATTTTTTATATTTTTCAATATCTTTTTTTTTTATTATTTCTTTTCCAATTTGTTTATAAACTCGTCGTGCAACAATAATTGCAAATCTATATTTCATGGGAATTTTTTTTATTGAGCTAAATGCGCTTTCGTAAAACTTATCTGCTAATTTTAAAGTTAATTTAATGTTTTCAAAATCAAACTTAATATATTGCCTATTCATTTTATGATCTTCTATTACATCTCTTGCGATATTTGTTAATTGCATAGCAATTCCCAAATCTATTGCTCCTTTTAAAGCACGTTTATCATTTACATCTAAAATTTTAGCCATCATAAGACCTACCGTCCCAGCAACTCTATATGAGTAAATAAGCAATTCTTTATCTGTTTTAATTTTTATTTCTTCTCTTAGATCTGACTCTACACCATCTACCAAATCTTTAATTACTAATTCAGGTATTTTTTTGAGTTCTGAAACAACTATCATATCTGAGATTATTACTTTATGTCTTTCAAAAGTATATGTTTGTAAATCATTTTTCTTTAGATACTTTATTTCCTTGAATGTTTCTTTAATCTCTTTAAATTTCTCTTTTTTTATTTTTAAAAGTTGGTCAGCATCAGCTATGTCATCAAGAACCCTACAAAATGCATAAAGCTTAGAACATTCCTCATAAGTATCTTTAGGTAAAAAAAATCCAGCCCAATTAAATGATTTAGCAAAAAGAGCTAGATAATTTGGTCCTTTTATTAACATCAAATAATTTTATCTAATACCTTGGCTGATGAAAGAACACCTGGAACTCCAGCACCTGGGTGAGTACCTGCACCAACAAAGTACAAACCATCGTATATTTCTGATTTATTATGAAATCTAAAGTATGCTGATTGACTAAATTTAGGTTGAATAGAAAAACCCGATCCAAATTTTGTGTTCAATTCTTTTTCAAAATAGTCAGGTGTAAGATAAAAATCCTCAACTATGTTGTTCTTAAGATCTGGCATTAAATCTTTTTCCATTTTTTCAATTACCAGATTTTTCATTTTTTCTCCCTCGATTTCCCAATCAATCTTAGATTGATTGTTGGGAACAGGTACTAGCACATAAAAACAGTCATTTCCCTCTGGAGCCATAGTTTTGTCTGTAGCGGTGGGTCTATGTAAATAGTAACTTATATCATTATTTAATTTTTTTTTATCAAATATATCATCAAGATGTTCTTTGTACTTGTTACCAAATTTTATCGTATGATGTTCAACATTTTCATAAATTTTTTTTGTACCAAAATAGTAGACAAATAAACCCATAGAATATTGCATTCGACTTTTTTTCCAATTAAAAAACATCGAGCTTTGATTGCTTTTGGTTAACATTTTCTCATAAAATGCTGGTGGATCTGCATTACAAATAACATTGTCTGCATCAATTTCACTTTCATTGTTTAATTTTACACCAGTAATTTTATTATTTTTTGCGATAATCTCTGTTACTTCACTATTTTTTATTATTTTAATATCCACTTCACTCATTAACTTTTCAAAACCTTTAATTATATTTCCTGTTCCTCCAACTGAATAATGTATTCCCCATTTTTTCTCTAAATAAAGAATTAATCCATAAATAGAAGTGGTGGTAAAGGGATTTCCTCCAACTAGTAAAGGATGCATGCTAAGCATTCTTCTTAATTTTTCATTTTTTATATAAGATGAAACAAGTGAGTAAACTGATTTATAACTTTTAAGTTTTAACAGAGCAGGTAATTGTTGCATCATTACAAAAGGTTTATCAAATGGCACATCTGCGAGTTCTAAAAAACCTTTATCAAATATCTTTTTTGTAAAATTAACTAATTTTTCATATCCTTTTACATCTTCTTTGCTAAGCTTCTCAATTTGGCTTTTCATTTCTCTTTCATCACCAGAGTAGTTAAACTTAGTTTTATCTTCAAAAATAAATTGATACCAAATTTTAAGTGGGGTTAATTCTATATAATTTTTTGGATCTTTGTTGAATAACTCAAATAATTCATTAATTAAGTAGGGTGCAGTAATTACTGTTGGTCCAGCATCATATATAAATCCGTTTTTCCTAAAAACTCTAGCCCTACCACCTAGGTCTGGATGTTTTTCTATTAATTTTACGTTATGCCCTTTTGCTTTAAGTCTTAGCGCTGCTGCGATCCCACCAAATCCTGATCCAATGACTATAGAGTTCATTTTAATAATTTATAGCTTTTTTGAAAAATTGTAAGTGTATTATGAGTTAATTTTTTTTAACTCTGCTTTAGTTTCATCTAAATTTTTTTGAAACACAGCATCTAATTTTGACTTGTCTACAGATGTAGTTATGATTTTTTTAACTGAGTCTACGGCAATCTTTATTGATGCGTCCTTAATTTCTTTTAAAGCCGCTTCTTTCATCTGACTTATTTTATTTTCAGCTAAATTTTTTTTAATTTCTGATGATTTATGAAACTTATCATTCATCTCAATTATTAATCTATCTGCGTCTTTTTTGGCGTTCTCAAGAATTTCGTTACTAACAGACCGAGCTGTATCTAATTTTTTTTGTGAGTTATCCAAAAGTGTTTTTGCCTCTGTTCTTAATTTTTCACTTTCATCAATTTCATTTTTAATGTCAGATATCATTTTATCTAACATCTCAGAAATTTTTTGGGGAATTTTAAGGTATATTAACGCTCCAAAAAAAATAATAAATGATACGGCTACCCAAAATGTTGCATCAATTGCCATAGTATTTATCTCCATTTCTTTTGGATAGATCGTCAACAATTGCAGATATGCTGCTGTTATTTACTTCAGCTCCAATTAGTTTTTGCAATAACTCAGATGAAGTCTCAATAGCAATTTTATTTATTTTATCTGACGCATTTTTTCTTAATACATCTATTTCTTTTTCAGCCTCTGCAATTTCATTATCAATTTGCTTATCAAGTACTTCTCTTTTTGAACCAATGTCTTTTAGTGCTTTCTCTCTCGCTTGATTGAAAATACTATTAGCCTCAACTTTGCTTTTGGATATAATTTCATCGTATTCTTTTAGTTTTGCATCACTATCTTCTCTTTGTTTCTCAGCAGCTTCAATATTTTCTAATATTTGAGATTTTCTCGATTCTAAGTTGTTACTAATTTTTGGTAGTATTAGTTTAGATAGAACTAAATACATAATACCAAAAGTAAGTATTAGCCAAAAAATTTGAGAAACCCAAAACTCTGGATTTAATTGAGGCATACCTCCGCTTTCAGCTGCAAAAGCTTCTTTAATAAAAAAGAAGCTAAAAAATATTAACTGAAAATATATTTTTTTAACCATCAATTTAAAACGCAAAGAGAATGATTAACGCAACTACCAATCCGAATAATCCTGTAGCTTCTGCAAGTGCGAAACCTAAAAGCAAGTTAGGAAATTGTTTTTGCGCTGCAGATGGATTTCTCATTGCACCAGACAAATAATTTCCAAAAATTATTCCTATACCAACTCCGGCTCCAGCTAAAGCAATTGCTGCTAAACCTGCTCCGATCATTTTTGCTGCTTCTAATTCCATTATATCCTCCTCTGTTATTAATGGTGTAAATTTAATGCATCATTTAAATAGATGCAGGTTAAGATTGCAAAAACATAAGCTTGAAGAAAAGCAACTAAGATCTCCAAACCAGTTAACGCAACCGAAAAACTTAGTGGAAGCCACCCACCAACTATTCCAAGGCTAATTACAAAGCCTCCGAAAACTTTCATCATTGTATGACCAGCCATCATGTTGGCAAATAATCTGACTGATAAACTTAT
>CACAVT010000014.1 GCA_902536005.1 uncultured Pelagibacteraceae bacterium | reverse complement strand
TTTTACAAGAATATGTAAAAAAAATTTATGAAAAAAACGATTATTTGGAAAACGTAAAAGAAAAAAATATTATTTTTTTTATTATAGAAAGTTTAAATAAAGAATTTGTCCAAAATAAACAGTTGATGCCTTTTCTAAATGAAATATCAAAAAAAAGTATAAACTTTGAAAATGTAGATGAACTTGATTTAACCAATTTCACAACTTCAGGTCTTTATGCTTTATTATGTGGTAATTTGTTACCTGAGTATAAAATTTTTAAAGAAATGAAATGTTTACCTGAAATACTTTCTGAAAATAATTATAATTTATCATTTATAAGATCAGATATTAATTTATTGGATAATCTTACAAATGGTTTTTCGAATAAAGCGTACTATGGTCAGAACAAAATGGAGATATGCGCATTTAAATGTTTAAGAAAAAAAATACAATTAGATGAAATGCATGTTTGGGGCGTACATGATGAAATAGTTTTTAAGGAAACATTAAACTTAATTAAAAAAAACATTAAAAATAAAAAAAAATTTGCAGTAATTGCTAAAACTGTTGACACTCATATCGAAGGCTATCCTTCAAAAAATTGTACAAAAAATAGTTCTTTTAATACAAAAATTTCTAAATCATTTTATTGTTTAGATAATCTTTTTAAAAAATTTTTTGCTGAATTAGAAAATGTAGAAAATATAAATGAAACAATAGTAGTTATTACATCTGATCATTTACTTATGAATGAATCTTTCTCTGAAAAATTCGGTAATAAAAAAAAAAATTTATTTTTAATTTATGATCTAAAATCAAATGAGTATAAAAGTATAAAAAAAAAATCAACCAAATTTGATATTCCAGCATCAATATTAGATATGTTAGGTATTGATAATAAAATGGGTATTGGAGTTAGCAACTTCAATAATAACGAAAATTTGATTTTAAAATATGAAAATATAAATTTAATATTAAATAATCAAAAAAAAGATTTAAGTTTTAGAAACAAAACTAATTTTAAAGAAAATTTAAAAAACAAAGTAAAACAAAAATTAAAAGAACTATTTTCTGATGATGTATATGTTTTAATAAAAAAAAACTATCATAAATTTAATCAATCAATATCATTTATAAAGTATAAATATTTATCTAAAGATTTTTTTAAAAAAGATCTTAATTTAAATAACTTTAAATTAATTGCTCATGCTGGTGGCGAAATAGATCAGCATATATATACTAATTCACTTGAAGCAATTAATTTATCATATAATCGTGGATTCAAATATATTGAGCTTGATTTTCTAAAAACGAGAGATGGCCATTATGTTGCTGCTCATGACTGGAACAAATGGGTTAGCTTTACCGAATACAAAGGTAAAATACCTCCAACATTAGAAAATTTCAAAAAATATAAAATATTAAAAAAATTTACACCTCTGTCTATTTATGATGTTAATGAATGGATAAGTAAAAATCCTGATATCACTTTAGTAACTGATAAAGTTAAATCGCCTAAAGATTTTACAAATTATTTTAATTTCAAAAATCAATTATTGATGGAAGTTTTTGATTATGAGGCAATAATTGAAGCAAAAGAACTCGGCATAGATTTTACCGTTAGTGATATTTTTTTATATAAAAATTTACCATTGGATAGAAATTTGTTAGAAAAATTGAACTCACTAGGAGTAAGGAAGTTATCTGCTAGCAATATAGTAATAAATAAAGATATAATTTTTTTTATTGAGGCAAAAGAAGACATGGAAATGGATATTTTTTTCTATCAAATTTCTGATGATTCAAAAAATATTAAAAAGGATCAAATTAAATTTTTATGCACCTATCCTGGAATATTGTCGGGTGGATATTTCGAAGCAGCTAATTTTAAAGAAAATTTGAAATGTTAATTTTTATATTCAAAATGAATAATTTAAATGTTGACGTGGTAAAAAATTAGTAACTTGATTGAAACAAATTTAATATTTTAAAAATAAATATCCTTTTTTTTAGTTGATATTTGATATTATACTTATAAAACCTAGCTCACGGAGAGATGGCTGAGCGGTTGAAAGCACCGGTCTTGAAAACCGGCAAAGGGGCAACTCTTTCCTGGGTTCGAATCCCAGTCTCTCCGCCATCATTTTTGTGTATATTCAAAATTTTTATATAAAAAATTGATATTATTATTTTCAAATTCAAAATCAGTTTTAAAACCATTGTAAAAATTGTACAAATTAGTGTCATCAATATTTAGTAGTTTTTCTAAATCAAGAAGATCATTTTCATTTAAATTATTAATATATTTTTTTGTAAATGCACTTAAAAGATTATCCATTTCTTTCGTGCCTCTATAATTAGATCGATAAATAATTTTTTTTTTTAATTCATCTATGTTGATCATAATAATTAGAATATATTAGTTGTTAATGAATAATAAAACAAATTATGAATATTTATTGTCAGATTTAAGTTCATTAAAAGGTGTAGGAACTAAAACAAAAAATTTATTAAAGAAGAAAAATATTAATAATTTGTTTGATTTACTATGGAAACTTCCAAAATCTTATACGGATAGAAGTTCGTCCACAAAAATAAAAGATTTAAAAATTGGTGAAATACAAACAGTAGTTATAATTCCACAAAAATATAACTTCCCAAGAATAAGGAGATTACCAAATAGAGTTTTATGTAGTGATGATACTGGTGAAATAGATTGTATTTTTTTTAATAGTTATGAGGGTTATATTAAAAAAATCCTGCCTTTGGGAAAAGAAATTACTGTTAGTGGTAAAATAGGTCATTTTAGGAATAAGTACCAAATTACAAATCCAAAATATGTTTCTGAGGATTCTTCTTTAATCAAACAAACTCATAATAAATACTCATTAACCGAAGGTATTTCTGAAAAAATATATAATAAAATCTTAAATCAAATAATCAATAATTTGCCAGTTTTTAATGAATGGCACTCTAAAACAATTATATCTAAATTTAAAAATATAAGTTGGAATAACTCAATAAAAGAATTGCACAAACCTGAAAATATTGGAAATTATAAATCACATTTCTATCAAAGACTTGCTTTTGATGAAATATTTTCAACATTTCTTGTTAATTCTGAAATAAGAAAAAAAATAAGAAAAATAAAAAAAAAAAATAAAGTTATTAATTTAAATAAACAAAATTCTATAATAGATAAATTAGATTTTTCTCTAACGGGTGATCAACAAAAATCACTTAACGAAATAAACAAAGACTTACGTTCACCAAATAAAATGTTTAGACTTTTACAAGGAGACGTTGGTAGTGGAAAAACAATAGTATCTCTTTTAGCAGCAATAAATAGTATAAATTCTGGTTTCCAAGTTGCTTTTATGGCTCCTACAGAAATTCTAGCAAGACAACATTTTATGCTTGCAAAAAAAATATTTCCTAAAAATATAAATATAGATCTTATTTCTGGAAAATCTAAATATAAATTAAAAAAAGAAATTCATAAAAAATTAGAAAATAATAAAATCAATATTATTTTTGGAACACATGCAATATTTCAAAAAAAAGTAATTTTTAAAGAATTGGGATTAATAATTATAGATGAACAACATAAGTTTGGAGTGAATCAAAGAAAAAAATTGTCAGATAAAGGTGGACCAAATTGTGACGTATTATTAATGACAGCAACACCTATACCTAGAACTCTAACAATGACAATTTATGGTGATATGGATATCTCAATAATTAGAGAAAAACCTAAACATAGAAAACCAATTAAAACGTATAGTAAATTAGAGCTAAAAATTGAAGATGTTTTAAAATTTATAAAAAAAGAAATAAACATAGGAAATCAAATTTTTTGGGTTTGTCCATTAATTGAAGAATCAAAAAAATTGGATCATTCATCAGCTGTAAAAAAGTATGAATATTTAGAGACCAAGTTTCCAAATCAAGTATGTTTGCTTCATGGAAAAACGGATGGTGATGAAAAAAATGAAATACTAAATAATTTTTTAAACAATAAATTTAAGATTTTAGTTTCAACAACGATTATTGAGGTTGGGATAGATTTTCCAAATGCAAATACGATTATAATTGAAAATGCTAACAAATTTGGTTTATCTCAACTTCATCAATTGAGAGGTAGAGTTGGTCGAGGAGATAAAGACTCTACATGTATATTAATGTTTAAATCTAATCTAAGTGAAAACGCAAAAAAAAGAATAAAAATTTTAAAAGATACTAATGATGGTTTTTTAATATCTGAAGAAGATATGAAATTAAGAGGGTTTGGTGATATTTTGGGATTTAAACAAAGTGGTGTAAAAAATTTTAAGTTAGCAGATCCAATTCATAATAGTGATCTTTTCTTATTAGCTGAAAAAGAAATGAGAAGAATAGAAAAATCAAATGAAGATATAAGTAAATTCAAACCTTTAATAAAATTGTACGATAGGGCTGATATAATAAATGATATTGCCTAAGTTTTTTTTGTAGAAGTTCCTGCTGAAACAATAAATTTAGATGCTTCTTCAAAAGACATGTTTAAATAGATAACATCTTCTATTGGGAACATTAATAAAAAACCACTAGTAGGATTTGGAGTTGTTGGCACAAAAACGTTAATTAAATTCTTACCAGTTTTTTGAGCCATCTCACCTTTATTTTCTTTTGTAGCAAATCCAACAGCCCAAACCCCTTTTCTGGGATATTCAATCAATACAACACTCTTTTTACCATCATCTTTTTTAGAAAAAGTTTCTGTCATTTGAACAATTGCTGAATAAACAGTTCTTAAAAAAGGAATTCTTTTAAACAAATCATCAATTAATTTGAGAATCCTTCTTCCAAAAAATGACAATGAAAGTCCACCTACAATAGTTATAAGTAAAATTGAAATAATAATTTCAACTCCAGGTATATTAAAAGGTAAATAACTATTAGGATTAATATTTTTGGGTATTAAATTAGAGGAGATACCAATTAAAATCTTTGTAAGATATAACGTAAAACCAATTGGTATTAAAACAACTACTCCAGCAATAAAGTAATTTCTTAAGGTTAATGAAAACGATTTTTTTGACCCTTTTTTTGACATATGTTCAATTAACTATAACTAGCATAGACAACAAAAACAATTGCAATGATAAATAATACAATTAGAATTTTGTTACTAAGATTCATGTTAAATTATTATTATCAATTTTAGTTACTTATGGATAGAAGAAAATTTTTGACTTATGTTGGCTGTGGTTGTGGAAGTCTTCTTTTGCACTCTTGCTCTACCGCACCAATAACTGACAGAAAACAATTAAAAATTATACCTGAAGCAAAATTAAACGCTCAAGCTGCGCAAATTTATGAAAAAGTCAAAAAAAAAGAAAAGATGAGTAATGATACAAAAACATTAAATGAAATCAAAGATATTGGAAAAAGAATGGAAGATTCGATTAGCGAATATTTTTATAGAGCAAATTTAAATGATCCAACAGTAAATTTTGATTGGGAATATATTTTAATTGACAATAAAAAAGTTAGGAATGCATGGTGTATGCCTGGAGGTAAAATTGCTGTTTATACAGGTATACTTGATGTTACAAAAAATACAAATGGTTTAGCTGCTGTCATGGGTCATGAAGTTGCTCATGCTGTAGCTAAACATTCTGTAGAAAGGGCAAGTCGAGGAGTATTACTAAATACTGGAGCAAGAATAATTGATATAGCTAGTGGTGGAGTATTATCTGATATTAATAGGACAACGGGAATGGATACTGTTGGTTTACTAGCTCAACTTGGAATAATGAATCCTTTTAATAGAAAACAAGAAAGTGAAGCTGATTATCTTGGTATGATTTTTTCATCACTTTCAGGATATGATATTAGAGAAACAGTAAAAATTTGGGAAAGAATGAAAGAATTTAATAAAGGTAAAGAGCCACCACAATTTATGAGCACTCATCCATCTTCAGATACACGAATTAGGCAATTAAATGAATGGATGAACGAAGTAATTTTGGATTATCCACCAATTGAAATAAGTTAATTGAATAAGTGGTGAGCCCTGATGGACTCGAACCATCGACCCATTCCTTAAAAGGGAATTGCTCTACCAACTGAGCTAAGGGCCCCCAAATTATTCAAATTGAATAATTGTTATATATAGAATTATTATTTTTTTTCAAATGTCAATTTTAACTAAATTTTTGCACGCTCTACAACTTATCAATGTATTTATCGTGAAATTGATCAAAAGTACCGTCATTAATATTTTTTCTAATCGAGGCCATTAATTCTTGATAAAAATTAATATTATGTAGAGTGAGTAACATTGAAGCGAGAATTTCATTAGTATTAAATAAGTGATTCAAGTAGTTTTTTGAATATTTATTTAAATTAAAATTTTCACAATCTGAATCTAAAGGAGTGTTGTCATTTTGATATTTGGTATTTTTAATATTAATTCTACCATTCCAAGTAAATGCTAAACCTGTTCGTCCTGATCTGGTAGGCAAAACACAATCAAACATATCTATACCTCTTTTGACAGCGCCTAAAATATCTGATGGTGTTCCTACACCCATTAAATAATGTGGTTTTTCAATAGGTAAATATTCTTTTATATCATCTAAAACGCTAAACATTTCATTTTGAGTCTCTCCTACTGCTAAGCCGCCTATAGCATAACCATCAAAACCAATTTTAATTAATTCTTGCATTGATTTTAATCTTAAATCTTTAAAAAGACCTCCTTGTATAATACCAAATAAAGCTTTATGAGGATTGTATCCAAAAGCTTTTTTAGATCTTTTAGCCCAATGAAGTGAAAGATCCATAGATTTTTGAATAACATCATAATCATTGGTTTTTTTTGGACACTCATCCATGATCATTACTATGTCTGAATTTAAACCCAACTGTATTCTAATGCTCTCCTCAGGACTTAAATAAAATTTTTTACCATCTACATGAGAATTAAATATGGCTCCTTTCTCTTTATCAATTTTATTCAATTTTGAAAGTGACATTACTTGAAAACCACCAGAGTCGGTTAATATAGGTAAATCACAATTCATAAAATTATGAAGCCCACCAGCAGATTGAATTCTTTCAACACCTGGACGTATCATTAAGTGATAAGTATTTGAAAGTATTATTTCTGAACCTGTTTTTTTTATATCATCTATTTTACAAGCCTTTACTGTGGCTTGAGTTCCAACAGGCATAAAAGCAGGTGTTTTTATATTTCCGCGATGTGTCTCGATTAAACCACATCTAGCAAATTTATCTCTTTTTAAAACGTTAAAGGCAAATTTTTTTAATGCCATTAAAAAAATTTATTGAGATTTGAAACTAATAATCTTATCTGGATCAGTTACAGCACCATTATTGTTTTGATCACCTCTTTTTATTTTATCTACAAATTCCATACCCTCGATTACTTTTCCAAAGACTGTATATTGTCGATCTAAAAATGGAGCTGGCTGAAAACAAATAAAAAATTGACTATTTGCACTATTTGGATCTTGTGCTCTCGCCATTGATAAAGTTCCTCTATCATGTGGTAGACTATTAAATTCTTGCTTTAAATCTGGGAAGTCAGACCCGCCCATACCTGCTCTTCTAAGATCAAAATCCTTGGACTCTGAATTACCAAATTTCACATCTCCTGTTTGCGCCATGAATCCATCTATAACTCGGTGAAAAACTACGTTATCGTATTTACCACTGTTTGCTAATTCCTTAATTCTTTTTACATGGTTTGGCGCAACATCTTCAAATAATTCGATTTTAACATCTCCATCTTTTAATTTTAATATCATTATATTCTCCTCAGCTATTGATTGATTGATAATTAAAAAAAACAAAATAAGTATTTTAGTAAAAATTTTATTCATATTTATCTTTTAATGATTTAATTGTGCTTTTTGTAGTAAATTTTTTTATATCGCCTTTTAATTTTACAATCTCCTTTACAAATTTTGATGAAATGATTTGATTTTCTACATCGGACATTAAAAATATAGTTTCTATATTTTGGTTTAATTTTCTATTCATACCAGCTAATTGAAATTCATATTCAAAATCAGATACAGCTCTTAATCCTCTTAAAATAATGTTTGATTTGTATTTTTTGCATAAATCAGTGGTTAAAGAGCTAAAAGAAACTACTTTTATTTTTTTTCTGTTTAATTTTAGATCTTTAAATAAAGCTTTGTTTACTATTTCTATTCTTTCCTCTGAACTAAATAGATAATTTTTGTTACTTTCATCTGAAACACCTACTACTATTTTATTAAACAATTTTAATGATTTTTTTATTACATCTATATGTCCGAAAGTAATTGGATCAAATGTTCCTGGATAAATTGCTATTTTACTCATTAAATTAAATTATCATCAATTTTAATAGCTGAAACAACTTTTTCTTCTCCTGATAACTTAATTATTCTAACACCTTGGGTATTTCTACCTGCAGTTCTAATTTCTTTAACAGCTACTCTTATAACCCTTCCTTTATTAGTAGAAATTAAAATTTCATCACCTTCAAAAACTGGAAACGATGAAGTAATATTTCCATTTCTTGGTGAATTTACTATTCCTATAATTCCTTTGCCACCTCTGTTAGTAACTCTGTAATCAATATGAGAAGTCTTTTTTCCATACCCATTTTCACTTATTGATAAAACAAATTTCTCTTTTGCTTTTAATTCAGATTTTTCATCTTTTGATTTTTTGAAGTTTTTATTAACTTTATCATTATTAATAACTGATAAAGATACTATTTCATCATTCGTTGCTAACTCTATTCCTTTAATTCCTTTAGAAGATCTACCTTTGAAAACTCTTAGTTTTTTTGCTTCAAATCTAATACATTTTCCAAACTTTGTACTTAAAATAACATCTTGATCATCTTTATAAATTTTAACACCAACAATTTTATCATTATTATCTAATTTCATTGCAATTTTTCCAGAAGCATTAATTGATGAAAAATCTTCTAAACTATTTTTTCTTACTTTACCCTGCGCTGTTGCGAAAATTATTTGATAATTTTTTAAGTCAGTTTCATCTTCTGGCATTGGCATAATTGAGCTTATTGCTTGGTGACTCTTTAAAGGTAAAATATTAAATAAAGACTTGCCTTTAGATGATGATGAGCCCTCTGGAATTTTCCATGCTTTGATCTTGTAAACTAGACCCTCAGTAGAAAAGAAAAGTACTGAAGTATGAGTATTTACAGATAGTGTTTGAACAACAGAGTCTTGATCTCTCGTTGTTATGCCTGATTTTCCCTTACCACCTCTTTTTTGTTTTTTTACTCCATCTAAAGAACCTCTTTTTATATATCCTTGTAATGTAACTGTAATAATTACTGATTGTTTTTGAATGGTTTCTTCAATATCATAATTTAAAACAGCATCTATAATTTTAGTTCTTCTAGGAATAGCAAATTTATCTTTAATATTTTTTAACTCTTCACTGATTACTTTTAAAAGTTCTTTTTTTGATGAAATAATCTTTTTATATTTAGTAATAAGCTCAGCTAATTTTTTAATTTCAACTTCTATTTCATTTATTCCTAATGCAGTTAATTTTTGAAGTCTTAATTCTAAAATAGCTAAAACTTGTGGTTCAGATAAAGAATAATGGTTTTTACCTTTTTTTCCCTCCACTAAAGAAATTAATTTTTGAGATTTATTTATTTTCCATTTAGTTTTTAGAATAGATATTTTAGCATCATCAGGTGTTTTTGATGATCGAATAATTTTTATTATTTTATCTAAATTTTCAACTGAAATTGATAATCCTATTAGTACATGAGCGCGTTCCTCTGCTTTTTGAAGATCAAATTTAGTTTTCTTAATAACTACATCTTCTCTAAAAGTTAAAAAATTATATAAAAAATCTTTTAGTGTGCAAGTTTGAGGTTTTCCTTCAACAATTGCTAAAGTATTAAAACCAAAAGAACTTTCAATTTGAGTATTTTTATACAATTGTCTCTTTATAGTTTCTGGTTCAACACCGTTTCTTAAATCTATTGCTACCCTAATACCTTCTCTGTTAGATTCGTCTCTAATATCTCTTATTCCTTCAATCTTTTTTTCTCTTACTAATTGAGCAATCCTTTCGTTTAAAACAGATTTGTTAACTTGATAAGGTATAGAGGTTATTACAAGTCTTTCACGACCATTTTTTTGTTGTTCAATTGAGATTTCACCTCTAATCTTGAATGATCCTCTTCCACTGTTATAACCTTGTTTAATTATATCTTTACCTATGATCACACCACCAGTTGGAAAATCTGGACCAGGTATATGTTTCATCAATTCTTTAATTTTTATGTCTTTGTTATCTATTAAAGCCAAAGTGCCATCTATAATTTCACCTAAATTATGTGGAGGAATGCTTGTTGCCATTCCAACAGCGATACCACCAGCTCCATTAACTAACAAATTTGGAAATTGTGCTGGTAAAACACTAGGCTCTTTCTCTGTTTCGTCATAATTGCTTTTGAATGAAATTGTATTTTTTTCTATATCGTCAATTAAATATTGTGAAACTTTCGATAAACGAGTTTCGGTATATCTCATTGCTGCAGCAGGATCACCATCTATTGAACCAAAATTTCCTTGACCTTGAATTAACGGTAGGCTCATAGAGAAATCTTGAACCATTCTAACCAAGGCATCATAAACAGACTGATCACCATGAGGGTGATATTTACCTATAACATCTCCAACTATTCTTGCAGATTTTCTAAATTGTTTAGACCAGTCGTATCCACCTTTGTACATAGCGTATAAAATTCTTCTATGAACTGGTTTTAAACCGTCTCTTACATCAGGTAATGCACGACTTACAATTACACTCATTGCGTAAGAAAGATATGATGAGCTCATCTCATCATGCATTGAGATTAATTTTATATTTTTATCTTTAAACTCTTCAGTATTTTTCATAGAAATTAAAATGGAATTTCATCATCCATATCAGACACTTGTGAAGAATCCTCAATGTTATTTTGTTGAGTTGTGTCATTTTGAATTCCACCACCAGAATTTCCTCCACCTAACATTGTGAGTGAAGAATTATATCCTTGTATAACTATTTCAGTTGAGTACTTATCTTGACCCGATTGTTCATCTTTCCATTTTCTTGTTGTAAGTTGTCCCTCTACATAAACTTGTGCACCTTTTTTTAAATATTGTTGAACAACATTTACTAAACCTTCGTTAAATACAACTACACGGTGCCACTCAGTTTTTTCTTTTCTTTCACCTGTATTTTTATCTTTCCAAGACTGACTTGTGGCAAGGCTTAATCTAGCTACACTTTTGCCATTTACCATTTGCTTAATCTCAGGATCTGCGCCCAAACGACCAATTAATAATACTTTATTTAAACTTCCAGCCATAATATTTAATATTTGTTAAATTAGTTAATTAGAATTATATCACAATTCTTCTGAATATTAATTTTATTAACTCAAAGCAACTAAAATTATGATGAAAAAGATAGTTATTAAGGGCGCTAAAGAACATAATTTGAAGAATGTTACTGTAGAGATTCCAAAAGACAAATTTGTGGTCATAACGGGTCTATCAGGCTCAGGAAAATCATCATTAGCTTTCGATACTATCTATGCTGAAGGTCAAAGACGTTATGTAGAAAGTTTGTCTGCTTATGCACGTCAATTTTTAGATAAAATGAAAAAACCAAATGTTGATTTAATTGAAGGATTAAGTCCAGCTATTGCAATAGAGCAAAAAAATACCTCAAAAAATCCAAGATCAACTGTAGCAACTGTAACTGAAATTTATGATTACATGAGGGTATTATATGCTAGAGCAGGTATCCCCTACTCACCATTTACTGGTAAACCAATAACTTCTCAAACAATTACACAAATAGTCGATTTGGTTAAAAAACTACCAAAAAAATCAACAATATATATTTACGCTCCAGTGGTAAGAGGTCGTAAAGGAGAATATAAAAAAGATATTTTAAGTTACAAAAGAAGAGGTTTTAGAAAAATTAAAATTGATAATGTTTTATATGATATAGAAAAATCACCTAATCTAGATAAAAAACTTAAACACGATATATCGGTCTTAGTCGATAGAATAGTTTTAAATTCAAAACTTGGCAACAGGTTAGCTGAAAGTATTGAAACAGCTGTAAATTTAGCTAACGGATTAGTGTTTGTCGAATATGAAGATGAAACACTTCCGCAAAAATTCAGAAAACTTGAAAAATTAATTTACTCTACAAAGTTTGCATGCCCTGAGAGTGGTTTTACAATTGAGGAAATTGAACCAAGACTTTTTTCATTTAATAGCCCCTATGGAGCGTGTGAAGAGTGTGAGGGAATTGGGATGAAATTAAACGTTGATCCTAATTTAGTTGTCCCAGATGAAAGAAAAAGTTTAGCGGATGGAGCAATTGAACCCTGGTCAAAATCAACTACATTATATTATGCTCAAACTTTAGCATCTTTAGCAAAACATTATGGTTTTTCTTTAGATGAAAAATGGAAAAAATTACCCAAAAAAATTAAAGATATTATTCTTTATGGTTCAGATGAAGATGAGATTAAATTTAATTATGATGATGGATATGAAAAATATTCTTACAAAAAAACCTTCGAAGGTGTAATTAATAATCTTGAACGAAGATTTTTAGAATCTGATAGCGAATGGAAAAGAGAAGCCATTGCTGAATATCAATCGGATACCGCTTGTGAAGCTTGTAATGGTGATAGATTAAAAGAGGAAGCTTTATGTGTTAAAATAAATGATCTTAATATTAGTGAAGTAACAAAAAAATCTATTTTAAATGCAGCGGAATGGTTTAAAAATTTAGAAAATAACCTTGATAAGAGACAATTTAAAATTGCCGAACATGTTTTAAAAGAAATAAATGAAAGATTAAATTTTCTTCTAAACGTTGGCTTAGATTACTTAACATTGTCTAGAGAATCTGGAACTTTATCAGGCGGTGAAGCTCAAAGAATAAGATTAGCCTCACAAATTGGATCTGGTTTAACAGGAGTATTATATGTTTTGGATGAGCCTTCAATTGGATTACATCAAAAAGACAACGTTAAACTTATTAATGCATTAAAAAGATTACGAGATCTAGGTAATACTGTCATTGTTGTAGAGCATGACACAGAAACAATGGAGAATGCAGATCATATTATTGATCTTGGTCCTGAAGCAGGGAGCAATGGTGGCGAGATAACAGCGCAAGGATCATATGAAGAAATTAAAAAAGATAAACATAGTATAACTGGACAGTATCTTGCTAATAAAAAAACAATTGAAATTCCAAAATCACGACGTTTAGCTAAAAATGGAAGGTTTGTTGAAATCAATGGTGCAAGTGGAAATAATTTAAATAATGTTAATCTTAGAATTCCAACCGGAACATTTACCTGTGTGACTGGTGTCTCGGGTAGTGGAAAATCTACTCTAATATTACAAACTCTATTTCATGCCTTAAATTTAACTTTAAACAATAAAGCAAAAAAAGCACCTAAATCATTTAAAGGCTATAAAGGAGTAGAATTAATTGATAAAATAATTGATATTGATCAGTCTCCTATTGGTAGAACTCCACGATCAAATCCAGCAACATATACAGGAGCCTTTGGGCCTATAAGAGATTGGTTTACAAGCCTACCTGAGTCGAAAACAAGAGGATATAAACCAGGAAGATTTTCTTTCAATGTTAAAGGAGGTAGATGTGAAGCTTGTGAAGGCGATGGTGTAATAACATATGAAATGCATTTTTTACCTGATGTTTATATCCAGTGCGATGAGTGTAAAGGAACAAGATACAATAGAGAAACTTTGGAAATAAAATTTAAAGGCAAAAGTATTGCAGATGTTTTGGATATGTCAGTTGATGAAGGTTGTGAGTATTTCGAAAATATATCTAATATAAAAACGAAATTGTTAACACTTAAAAAAGTTGGATTGGGTTATATTAAAATCGGTCAGCAAGCAACTACGTTATCAGGGGGTGAAGCACAACGAATTAAGCTTGCTAAAGAACTTTCAAAGAGATCAACAGGAAGAACAATGTATATATTAGATGAGCCAACTACTGGTTTACATCAACATGATATTAAAAAACTTTTAGAGATACTTCATACATTTGTAAAATTAGGAAATACAGTAGTTGTTATTGAACATAATTTAGATGTAATTAAAACAGCTGACTACATTGTAGATATGGGTCCTGAAGGTGGTGTAAAGGGTGGCAATATTGTCGCCGAAGGAAAACCCGAAGAAGTGTGTAAAGTTAAAGAGAGTTACACAGGTCAATTTTTAAAACCACTCTTAGTTTAAATTTAACAGCTTAAAAATATTAAAATATTAGTGTATAATAATTAAGAATCATGAGTAATTTATTATCATCTTTGTCTAAAACAGTTCACGTATCCCTTGCGTTGGCAATAGCATTGTTTTTAGGATTGTTTTATTTAAATGATGGAATTGCCTTTGATACATTGTTCTGGAGTTGGTTATTTAGATACATACATGTAATCGTTGCTATTATGTGGATTGGATTATTGTGGTATTTTAATTTTGTTCAAATTCCAAATATGGGAAAAATTCCAGATGAACAAAAACCAGCTATTGGAAAAGTAATTGCGCCGGCAGCTTTGTTTTACTTCAGATGGGCTGCTGCATTTACTGTACTTTCAGGTCTTATTCTTGCTCTTCTTAATGGTTATCTTCATGATGCAATGACTTTAAGTATTAGTTCAGGTGTACCAAAACATACAGCAATAGGAATTGGAATGTGGCTAGGAATTATAATGGCATTCAATGTGTGGTTTGTAATTTGGCCAAATCAAAAAAGAGCTTTAGGAATAGTTGAGAGTGATCCAGATACTAAAGCTAAGTCAGCAAAAACAGCTATGCTTTTCTCAAGAACAAACACTTTATTATCATTACCAATGTTGCTTACAATGGTAATAGCTCAAAACTTATATTAAGTTATTTTTTTTCGTCTTCTCTAAGAACAGTTTTTTGAGAAACTCTTAGTCTAACCAAAACAGTATTAGCTATATAAATGGATGAATAGGTTCCAAAAACAACACCAAGTATCATTGCTAATGAAA
Organism: uncultured Pelagibacteraceae bacterium; assembly: GCA_902536005.1. GTDB lineage: Bacteria > Pseudomonadota > Alphaproteobacteria > Pelagibacterales > Pelagibacteraceae > Pelagibacter. The sequence continues at coordinate 7,234 of CACAVT010000014.1, read as the reverse complement.
ACCCTTTTAATATTTCACCACCAAAAAAATAAATTGCTAATAAAGCAAATAAAGTAGTTGCAGATGTTATTATAGTTCTTGATAACGTTTCATTAATTGAAATATTTGTTAATTCAAAAATCTTAATATCAGAATATTTTCTAAGATTTTCTCTAACACGATCAAAAATTACAACAGTATCATTCATAGAGTATCCAACTATTGTTAACACTGCTGCTATAATTGACAAATTTATTTCTAAACTAAATAGTGAAAAAACTCCTAGAGTTACAATTACATCATGGAATAGTGCTAGAATTGCGCCCAAACTAAACTGCCATTCAAATCTTATCCAAATATAAATTAACATTAACGCTAAAGACAAAGATATTGCTATTACGCCTGATTTTAATAATTCGGCACTTACTTTTGGTCCAACATTCTCTACTCTTCTGAAATCATAGTTATTTCCAAAGGATTTATCTAAATTAGCTTTAATTTCTTCGATAATATTCTTTTTATTATCTTTATTTTCAAATTTTACTAAAAAGTCTGTTTCATTGCCAAATTTCTTTACTGAGACATCTCCTAAATCCATTTGATTAAATCTATCTCTCAAAGAACTAACATTTATTTTTGAATCTGACGCTCTTAATTCAATTAAAGTACCACCTTTAAAGTCTATACCAAAATTAAGACCTTTAAAAATTAACAATAATAATGAAACAACAATTAAAACTGATGAAAGTAAATTAAAGTGATTATAATATTTATTAAAAGCAATCATTAGATTAATTTTTCCTTATTTTTATTTCTTGATACATAAATACTAGTGAACAATCTTGCTATAAAATAGACTGAAAATAGTGTTGTAAATATTCCAACTCCTAAAGTTACAGCAAAACCTTTGACCGGACCTGAACCCATAAAAAACAAAATAATAGCAGCTAATAATGTGGTAATATTTGCATCTAAAATTGCTGTTCTCGATTTAGTATAACCACCATCAAAAGCCAAAATATTATTATTTTCGTCTTTAAGTTCTTCTTTAATTCTCTCAAAAATTAATACATTTGCATCAACAGCCATACCCACGGTTAGAATAATCCCTGCAATTCCAGGCAATGTTAAAGTGGCTTCAAATAAAGTTAAAACACCCAATAGAATAAATAAATTAACTATCAATGTTACATTAGTAATTAATCCAAAAATTTTATATTTAACGAACATAAAAATTATCACTAAAATAAAACCTATTGCTAAAGCAATCATTCCTGCATTAATTGAATCTTGTCCAAGATCAGGTCCAACTGTTCTTTCTTCTATTATTTCTAAGGGTGCAGGTAATGCTCCCGATCTTAATAGTAAAGCTAGATCAGTTGCTGTTTGAAAAGTGAAGCCACCACTTATCTGACCAGAACCACTGGCAATCGTATCTCTAACTACAGGTGCACTAATAATTTTACCGTCCAAAACAATTGCTAATTGCTTTCCAATACCAGTTGATGTCGCTTTACCGAACCTTTTTGCACCTACTCTATCTAATGTAAATGAAACAATAGTTTGGTTGGCTTGAGTATCCATTTTTGGTTGGGCATCAAGTAAATTTTCACCACTAATGATAATTCTTTTACTAACCGTGGCTTCTTCTAGACCATCTTCAAACTTTAACTTTTCAACACCAAAACGATCATTTTCGTCATTTGTTATAAATCGAAAAGTAAGGTTTGCAGTTTTACCAAGCAATGATTTTATTCTCATCGGATCATCTAATCCAGGTAGCTCTACTAAAATTCGATTATTCCCTCTTTTAAGTATGTTGGGCTCATTAGTTCCAACTTCATCTACTCTTCTTCTAACTATTTCTATAGCTTGATCTTGAGAAGAAGTTTTAAGTTTAATTAAACCTTGCTTTGTAAAATTAACTTTAAAATTAGACCCTGTGTCTTCAATTTCTAACTGATGTGATTTAAATCTTGGGTAATAAGGGTTAAGTTCACTATTTTCATCCTGAAAAACATCTAATATAGTTTGCTTATCATTATCTGTTGCATTAAAAAAAATATTTTGATTCTCCATCTTTATATTGTTGATTTTAATATTTTTTTCTTTGAAGTAATTTCTGATAGTTGTAGTTAAGTTTTGTAATTTTTGTTCAATTACAGGTTCATTATCAATTTCAAGTAAAAGATATGATCCACCCTGAAGGTCTAATCCTAGATTAATTTTTTTATCAAAAAAATTATCATCAAATTTAAAAAGATTTGATGAAGCAATTAAAATAAATAAAACTGAAAAAAGAGTTATAAATAAAATTCTTAACTTAGAGAAATAAAGCACTTAACTAAAAATTATTATTTTTTAACTTCTTGAGTATTTGTATTAACAAGACTTTGAATACCAGTCGATTTAACTATCTCAACCTTTACGTTTTCAGCAATTTCGACTTCAACTTTATCGTTGTCTATAAGTCTCTCTACTGTTCCTGTAATTCCACCGGAAGTAACAACCTTGTCACCCCTCTTAAGACTTTCAACCATTGCTTTATGCTCTTTAACTTTTTTTTGCTGTGGTCTGATTAAGAAAAAATAAAAAATAACAAATATTAAAATTAACGGTATAAATTGTCCTATTCCTGAGCCTTCCATAAATCTCCTTATAAATTATGTGAATACTTATACTATCTATTTAATTAAAACAACTTTATTTAGCTGAAATCAATTCCAAATTATTCATATACGGTCGCAGTACCTTAGGAACAACAATCGAACCATCTTTTTGTTGATAGTTTTCTAGCACAGCAATTAAAGTTCTTCCCACAGCTAAACCACTTCCATTTAATGTTCCAACAAAAACAGTTTCCTTGTTTTTATTTTTATATCTTGATTTCATTCTTTGTGCCTGAAATGTAGAACAAGAAGAGCATGATGATATTTCACGATACTTGTTTTCTGATGGCAACCATACTTCAATATCGTAGGTTTTTTCTGCACTGAAACCCATATCACCTGAACATAAAATTACTTTTCTATAAGGTAATTCTAACTTATCCAGTATATCGGTTGCACAATTTGTCATCCGCTCTAATTCTTCTAGGCAATTTTCTTTTTCTACAATACTGACCATTTCAACTTTATAAAATTGATGTTGTCTAATCATTCCTTTTGTATCTTTACCATAACTGCCAGCTTCTTTTCTAAAACAGGGTGTTGAAGCAACAAATCTCATTGGTAAATCTTTTTGTTCAACAATTTTATCTTTAACAATGTTTGTTAAAATTACTTCAGCAGTTGGAATTAAAAATTTTCTATCAGATCCTTGATCAAATTTAATTTCGAATTGATCGTTTTCAAATTTTGGTAATTGGCCTGTTCCATACATCGTATTATCGGAAGCAATCAATGGAGGTGAAATCTCTTGATAACCATTTTTAATAATGTGGGTGTCTAACATAAAGTTAGATAATGCTCGTTCCAGTAATGCTAACTCTTTTTTAACAAATACAAATCTTGATCCAGTCGTTTTTGTTGCAAGATCAAAATCAAGCATACCTAAATTTTCACCAAGTTCGTAATGAGATTTAGGTTCAAAATCAAACTTTGGAACTTTTCCAGCTTTAAAAACTTCTACATTATCATTTTCATCTTTCCCATTTGGAACATCTTGATGAGGTATATTTGGTATACTTGATAAAATTTTATCTAATTCAATTTTGGTATTTTTTTGTTGCTCAGTAATTTTTTCTAATTCTGTAGATATTTCTTTAGATTTTTTGAATAAACTTTCGTCTTTAGATTTTGAAATATCTTTTTTTTCTTTTTCTAAATTTTCTTTCTTTTGTATTAAATCTCTATTTAACTCATCAAGTTTTTTTAAATTATTAAAATCAATTTTAACTGAACGTTTTTTAAGATCTTTCTCAAATTTTGAAAAATCTTTTCTTATTTCTTTTAAATTATGCATCAGTTTTTTCTAAATTTTTGTTTTCGATAAATTTTACTGAAAATATTGATAATTCATATAAAATTAATAATGGAATAGCTAAACCTATTTGTGTAATTGGATCTGGTGGTGTTAGTAATGCAGCTGAAGCAAATATAATTACTACTACATATTTTCTTCTTTCTTTTAAAAATTGACTGTCAACAACACCTATTCTTGCTAATAAACTTAAGACTATGGGTAGTTGGAAACTTATTCCAAATGCAAAAATTAATTTCATAACAAGTGACAAGTATTCATTTACTTTGGCTTCTAATTGAATTGGTAAACTTGTAGACATCCCTGAGCTTTCAAATGATAAAAAGAATTTAATAGCTAGAGGCATTATCAAATAGTAAACAAGCATACCTCCCAAAAAGAAAAGGATTGGTGTTAGTACAAGATATGGAAGTATGGCAACTTTTTCATGTTTATATAAACCTGGTGCAATAAATTTCCATATTTGCATTAGAATAAATGGACAGGTCACGAAAAAAGCTGTGAAAAAGGATACCTTAATATAAGTTAAAAAAGTTTCCTGTAAGGCGGTAAAAATAAGCCTTCTGTCAGACCCATCATCTTTTACAGCTTGAGCAAATGGATCAACTAAAAAACCGTATATGTGTTCAGCAAATATGTAACAAATAACAAAAAAGATTATTAGAAATATAAAACTGTGTATTAATCTTTTTCTTAGTTCTGTTAGATGGCTAACAAATCCACCTTCATTTTCTTCATTGCTCATCTTTTTTTGTTTCTTTTTTTATTTCATTATCAATTTTTTCTTCATCAATTTCTAAATTTGAAACTTCATTTTGAATATTGCTCACATATCTTTTTGCAGTCCCTATCCAAGAACCTGCCTTCTTTAACATGATTGGAAAATCTTTGGGACCAAGAACAACAATAGCAATGCCAACAACAATTAATATCTCAAACCAACCAATAGTAGGCATGTGATTTAATCTTTGTTTTCTGAGTCTTTATTTTCGTCGGATATATTTTTTGGCTCTGTATCGTCAGTAACATCTGACGCCATTCCTTTTTTGAAACTTTTAATTCCCTTAGCTACATCACCCATCAGACTAGAGATTTTACCTCGTCCAAATAATAAGACTACTAATATAACTACGATTGCTATTTGCCAAATTCCTATGCTCATGAAAAACTTATAACCTTTTTATGATTAATTTAAAAGTTACTTTTTTGTTAATCTTTCTCTTCTGTATCAAGAGTGCTGTTTAGCATCTCATCAATATTGGAATAAATATCCTCTTTTTTCTCTTCTTGTTTTTCTTTGTAAAATTTACCAGTTCCAAATATTGCATTATCAATGCTAGAACTATCAATTAATCCAGCCGCACCTAATTCATCAATTGTTGGTAAATCAGATAATTTTTGAAGATTAAAATGACTTAAAAATTCATCAGTTGTAACATACTGAATTGGTCTACCTGGTACATCTTTACGACCACCAGGTTTCACCCAATTGAGTTCCATCAATATTTCAAGAGTATTCGTTCCAAATGCAACACCTCTTATTTCTTCTATCTCAGCTCTAGTAACAGGTTGGTGATAAACGATTATGGCTAAAGTCTCAACAGCAGCTCTGGAAAGTTTTTTTTCAACCGTTCTTTCTTTCGACATAATATTTGACAAGTTAGGAGAAGTTCTGAATGACCACTTTTCTTTTATACAAACCAGATTTATTCCACGTTTAGAGTATTCTTGCTGCAACTTTTCTAAAGACTTCACAACACTACCTTTTTTAGTAACTTTGCTTTCGATTGTATCAACATCTAATGGTTCAGCAGCAGCAAAAATAACTGCTTCGATTTCTTTTTCTAAATCAGATAACTTAGATGGAAATTTAACAATATTATCTTTTAAAATTCTTTCTTTTTTAATCATTATTTTCCTTCACATAAATATCGTCAAATAAATTATCTTGTTTCATAGTCAGGTTTCCTTCTTTAACTAATTCTAATGAGCCAGCAAAAATTCCTGCTTTCCCAGTACGTTTATATTTTGAACCGTTTTTAAAATTTTTAGGAATTAAATCATCTAATTTTTTCCAATCAATTAATTTACCAAAAAACTCTCTAATAGTTTTAATTCCATCCTCTGCAGTAAAGACAGGTAATTTTGGAATATTCATTTTTTGAAAATCTTTGGTCATTATAATTGTTGAATATGACTTAAGTAGTTCAAATAAACTTAAATTATAATCTGTGCTATAAATAGATCTTATATTTCCTTTCATTCCTCTTGATCGAATTTCTCTACCCAGTCTTTTTCTTTTAAGCATTTGTTCAGAAAGCAATCTTATCAATTCTAGTTTTTTAAGTTGTAATTTTAATTTTTCAGCAACTTCTTGAACTTTAAATTCTTCTTCAGGTGTCCCTGGAAGTAATAATTTAGATTTTAAATAAGCTAACCAAGTTGCCATCAATAAATATTCTGATGCAATTTCTAAATTTAAATCTTTTTCTTTTGTAATGTAATCGTGAAACTGATCTGCTAACTTAGTAATTGATATCTCTTCAAGATCTACCTTTTGAGCTTTGGCTAAATCTAAAAGTACATCTAGAGGACCGTTATAGTTATTTATATCAACATTAAATAATGCAGAATCATAAATAGTCATGCTCAGATATTAACTTAAAATTTTATAAAATAACGATGTTTTTTTTATAATAAAATTACTAACCTTTGGTGAATTATCACCAACTACCTTCATTTCAGACAATTTACCATTACAATGAAGAGCAAGATTACAACCTGCACTAAACGTTTTAATAGTATTAGTTTTTAAATCATCTTTTAAACTTTTCATTGATAAATCGTCTGATATTAAAATGTTTTTAAAACCAATTTTTTTTCTAATTAAATTTATAATTTCTTTAGAGTGTGTAGCTGTATTTAATCTATCAATGCTTCGATATATTACATGCGCTGTCATAGCAAAATAGCTTTGTTTTTTCTTGAATGGGAAAAAATCATTTTTATTCAAATAATTTAAGTTTTTGGTAACTACAGGAGTAAATTTGTGACTATCTACCTTAGCTAATCCATGTCCAGGTATGTGTTTTATGACAGTGCCAATGGAATTTTCATGAAAAAAATCAATACAAATATTTCCAATTTTAGAGATATTTTTTTTATTTTTTGAAAAAGACCTATCACCAATAATGTTGCTAGCTCCTTTAACTCGAATATCTAAAACAGGAACAGTATTTATATTAACACCAATTGATTTAAGCAAATATGAAGT
>CACAVT010000013.1 GCA_902536005.1 uncultured Pelagibacteraceae bacterium | reverse complement strand
CAAAACAAACATGAAATTACTATTCCATTAAGAGAAGTAAGAAACTCATTAAAACTAAATAAAGGAGATCATATTGCCAATGCAGATCTATTAGATTTAATGAGGAGAGTTAGGTGTTTTGGCATTAATCTTGCAAGATTAGATATCAGACAAGAAGCTGATAGGCATGAAAAACTCTTAAATGAAATTTTCAAAAAGAAAAGTAAAATTAAATATTCTAATTTAAGTGAGATAGATAAAATTAAATTATTGAATAAATCAATTAAAGAGAAGAAATTTTTTGTAGATAAAATAAAAATACAAAATAAAGAAAATAGAGAGGTGTGGAATACTTTTAAGATGATTTCATCTTCCCCAAATGAGTGTTTAGGTGCATATGTAATATCAATGACATCTAATGCTTCTGATATTTTGTCTGTATATTTTTTACAAAAACAAGCAAAAATTAAAAATTTATTAAGAGTTGTTCCACTGTTTGAAACTTTGGATGATTTAATAAAAGCCAAAGATGTTATGAAAAATTTATTCAAACTTTCTTGGTATAGAAAATTAATTAATTCTAAACAGGAAGTAATGATTGGATACTCAGACTCAAGTAAAGATGCAGGAAAATTATCAGCAAGTTGGCATCAATACAAACTTCAAGAAGAGCTAAGAGCATTGTCAAAAAAATACAAAATTGACTTAGTATTTTTTCATGGAAGAGGAGGATCTCCAGGAAGAGGAGGTGGACCAATTCAAGCAACATTAAAATCTCAACCAGCTGGAACTGTAAATGGGAAAATCAGAATTACTGATCAGGGTGAAGTAATTCAACAGAAATACGGATATAAACCTTTAGCTGAATATAATCTTTGTAGTTATATCGGAGCAGTTATGGATGCTTCTTTAAATCCACCACCAAAATCAAAACCTAATTGGCGAAATTTAATTCAGAATATGTCTGAAATTTCTACATCTGCTTATAGGAAATATTTAAATCAAAGCGAAGACTTTATCAGATACTTTAAAACTGTTACACCTCACAAGTCTCTAGGAAAGCTAGCTATAGGTTCAAGACCAACAAAAAGAAAAAATGTTGATAACATTCAAAGTCTAAGAGCGATACCTTGGGTATTTGCTTGGACACAAATTAGATTAATGTTACCAGCTTGGTTAGGAACAACTGAGGCTTTGAGATACGGATCAATTAAAAAGTTTAAAAAAACTATGATGGATATGGAAAAGAAATGGCCATATTTTATTTCGACTATGGACATTTTAGATATGGTAATTTCAAAGGTTGATCCAGAAATCTCAGTTATATACGAAAATAATTTGGCTGATGCTTCATTAAGGAGAATTGGTAGAAAATTAAGATATCAATTTGATGCATTGGTCAAATTGCATAATAAAATAACTCCAAGGGAAGTAGTACAAGAAAGAAAAAAATTTAGAAAAGCACTGTTTATTAGAAGCAATTATACGGAGATGTTAAATATTTTACAGGCAAATATAATGAATAAATTAACAAATAAAAAATACAAAAAATTAGATAAAAAATTTCTTGATGACGCTTTAATGACATCTATCGCAGGCATATCTGCTGCAATGAAAAATACTGGATAAATGTTTGAATATTTAATTGCTTTTGGAGCAGGACTTATAAGTTTTTTATCTCCATGTGTTCTACCTTTAATACCCGGTTATATTTCTTATATCTCTGGTCAATCCCTACAAGAAATACTAAATAAAAAAGAAATAAACTTTTTTCCGTTAATTTTATTTTGTCTTGGGTTCTCAACTGTTTTTGTAATTTTAGGAGCATCCGCATCATTTTTAGGTCAGACACTTTTACAAAATTCAGAAATTTTAAGAATTGCAGCTGGAATAATTATTATAATTTTTTCTCTTCAATTAATTGGAATAATTAATATTCCCTACCTAAATTTTGAAAAAAGATTTGATGCTAAAGAATCAAGAAATATTCTTTTTCCATATGTAATCGGTGTTGCTTTTGGTTTTGGATGGACACCCTGTATTGGTCCAATTTTAGGTTCAATTTTAGCTTTAGCATCTATCGAAGAAACCTTATCAAGAGCAGTAATATTATTAATTTTATATTCATTAGGTCTTGCAATTCCTTTTGTTTTATCAGGATATTTAATTCAAAAATTTTTATTATTTTCAAAGAACTTTAGGAAAAATATTAATTTAATTTCAAAAATTGGTGGAATTATTCTTTTAATAACGGGTATTTTAATATTAACCAATCAATTACAAGCAATTGGATTTTATATAATTGAAATCTTTCCTTTTATGCAAAAATTCGGATAAAAGGTATTAATGAAAATTTATCAAATAGACGCAAGCGCAAGAAAAAAAGGATCAACCTCGCGCGCACTTGCTAAAAAACTTTTAGAGAAAATTAAAAAACCTGGAGATGAGGTTATTTATCGTGATTTAGACGATGAGATGTTTTTTATCAGTGGGCTTACAGAGTCGGGCATGAAAATTGATGAAAAAGATCAGACAGAGCATCACAAAAAAATGTTCGAACTTTCTGACAAACTAGTAAAAGAGTTAAAAGAAAGTGATGTGATTATAATTTCAGCTCCTATTTATAATTATGGTCCTCCTGCAACACTTAAAGCTTGGTCAGATTTAGCAGCCAGAATTGGAGAAACATTTAGATTTAAACCTAATGGGAGACGGGAAGGGTTATTAAAAAATAAACATGCCTATTTAGTAATAACCTCTGGAGGAACAAAATTAAATAGCTCTGAGGATTTCCTAACTCCTTGGTTAAAATTTATTCTTAATTTTTTTGGGATTGAAAAAGTGGATATTATTAGTGCGGATCAAATGGCACTAGATTATGAAAAATCAATAACTAATGCAGAGGCACAAATAGAAAAATTATTTAAAGATTAAACTTTCTTTTTAAATGTCTAAGTTTCCCTTCGGTGCTGTCAAAATCAATATAACAACCTTGTAAAAATCTTTCACCTTCTTTAGTTTCATAAGATGTTCTTCCATGGAGTAATCGATGATTATCCATCATGATTAAATCTTTTGGCTCAAGCCTAAATTCAATTTTATATTTTTCAGAATTATACATTTCAGACAGTTTTTTTCGTGCTTGATAATAAATATCTAATTTTTCTTTATCTAAAATTGGAACATAGTCTAATCTAGGACTAAACCTAACTTGTTTAAAACTTTTATTATCGTTAAGTTCAATCAAAGGAGAGATGTTTTCTAATATTACCTCTTTATCTACAAATTTAAATCTAACTTTTACTTCTGTTAAAATTTTATAAAATTCTGGAAATTTAATTTTTAATTCTTCTGTAACAGTATATCCATCTACTAAGGTTGATAGTCCTCCTGATACTTTACTTTCAATACAATGTAATAACTGTATACACGGCACAGGATTTCTATAAGGATTATCAGTATGAGGAGCTAAGGCTAAAGATGTATAAGCAAGATCATTGGGATCTGGTTTAGATTTAACATTAAAATATTCTCCAAAATTTGTTCTTCGCACACTTCCTATAGAGTTTGCAAATTCTACAATATAGTTTTTTGATGTTGGAATATTTTTTATAATAACAAATCCATATTTATAAAAAGAAACAAGCAAATCATGCATTTCTCTACTTTCATAAAAATCTTCTTGAAAATTAAAATTTTTAATATTTTTAAGTCTTGAGTCCCATTTGGTTTTTTCTATTGATTTAATAACAATATCTTCTTTAGAAAATTCTAAAGTAATTTTATCAATTTCTAGTTTTGAAGTGACACCATCATTAAAATCAATTTCTAAGTATTTTTCATTTATATTAGCTTTATTTATTGAAATATTACTACTTAAGAAGGTAGGATCGAAAAGTCTCTGTTGAGTTCCTTTATCTAGATATTCTCCACCATTTACTCTTTCACGTAACCAGAATGGGTGAATTTCTTTTTTTTCAGACCCATTATTATAAAAAACCTTATTTTGATTTAGCTCAATTTTCATAATCACTACCTGAGAATTATTTAAAATTTAACTTTAATCAACATAAATTAAATAGTAAGAGTTCCTTGTGATTAATTTTGATAGAAAAAAATACCCTATATATGCTAGTTTTTTAAATCAATTAGCGAAAGATCTAACTAAGTTTTATTATTTAAAATTGAACAGAACCTTTAAAGTATCCAATAAGCTTAAAGGTAAAGGTTATGATCCAGTAACTACTTCAGACAGAGCCTTTGAAAAATTTATACGTTCAAAAATTAAAAAAAAATTTCCAACACACCAAGTTATTGGAGAAGAATATGGTTCGACAAATTCAAAAAGTGATTATACATGGGTAATTGACCCCATAGACGGAACAAGATCTTACGTTATAGGAAACCCTACTTGGAGTAACTTAATTTCATTAAATTTTAAAGGAATACCAATTCTGGGGTTAGCAAACTTTCCAGTCCTAAAAAAATATTATTTAAATTATTCTGATAAAGTTGCTTATGTTATTTTCCAAGGAAAAAAGAAAAAATTATCAGTAAATAAAAAAGCTACGTTTAGAAGTGTAAAAGTTGCTGCAGCATTTCATGGGTGGTTATCATTAAACCAACAAAAAAAAATTCCAAAAATTTTAAAATTAATGCAATTTCCATGCAGTGATGCTTTAAGTTATTCTCATTTAGCGGAAGGAAGAGTTGACATTGTAATACAGTGCTCAAATAAAATTTGGGATATTCACCCACTTATACCAATTATTAAGGCAGCAGGTGGTATTATTAGTACTTGGGATAATAGAGATGCCGCTAATGCTGGAAATATCTTAGTTTCTTCAAATAAAAAAATTCATAATAATTTTTTAAAATTATTGAAACCAGTCTCTAAATGATACCAGAAAGAGCACAAGTTATTTTAGATTTTTGGTTTAAAGAAACTCCTTTTGAAATGCGTTTCAAAAAAGATGACAACTTTGATAAAAAAATCAGAGATAATTTTCTACAAGATTATGAGCTTGCGTGTAATAATGAGTATGATGATTGGCAAGATAACCCAATGAGCTGCTTAGCTCTTGTAATTTTGTTTGATCAGTTTTCTCGTAATTTATTTAGAGGTAATAAAAGAGCTTTTGATCAGGATCAAAAAACAAGATTAATTGTAAATGATGCAGTTTACTCTGGCTATTTAGAAGCTATGAATGTTGATCAGAGATTTTTTATGTTGTTGCCTTTAATTCATAGTGAGGAAATTAGTGATCACGAAATGGCATATTATCTATTAAATAAATATTTAAGAGAGCATGAAGAATATAATAAAATTAAAAAGTTTTGGCAGGATCATACAAAGGCTATTAGACTATTTCATAGATATCCACATAGAAATGAAATATTAGGTCGAGAATCTACCGAAGAAGAAAAAGAATTCTTAAAAGGTCCAAACTCTTCCTGGTAAAATGAACTTAGAGTTTATTTTCAAAATTATTGATAAAGATGATTGGCAAAAAGCCAAACAAACAGGAACTTATGGAGGATCAAAAAAAGATATTGAAGACGGTTACATACATTTCTCAGAGGAAGATCAAGTAGAGGAAACTCTAAGAAGACATTATCCAAAAAAAGATAATTTACTTTTATTAAAAGTGAATGCATTTAAACTTGAGCACTTACTATGGGAACAAGCTTCAAATGGAGACATGTATCCTCATTTATATTCGCCTTTAGATATTACAAATGTTGAGGAAGAGTTTGAGTTGCCATTAAATGATGATGGAAATCATAGACTTCCAGAGATTTTAAAAAAATATCAGTTTAGCCGTCCAAGATAATTAACCATAATTACACCAACAATAATTAATATTATTCCTACAATTCCATAAATATTTGGGACCTGATTAAGTTTTAATACTGCAAACAGAACAACTCCCGTTACTGTTAGCCCGCTATATGTTGCATAAGCAAAACCAACTGGAAGAGCATGCATTGCTTTTGCAATTGAAAACATTGTAATACACATAAATAGAATGCATAAAACAGAAGGAGTTAATTTTGTAAATCCTTCAGAAATTTTGGCTAAGCTATTGGATGCAATTCCAAAAGAAATACCTAAAGCTAAAAATAAATAACCCAACAAAGGTTTCATATTATTGATTTCCTAATAAATTTACCACTAATACCCCAACTATAATAAGTGCTAGGCCTATCATAGAATATAAATTTGGAATTTGATTATATTTAAATACACCAACAATAACTGTTGCAATAATTGTAAGTCCCGCAAAAGAGGCATAAGTAATTCCCATAGGAATATTTTTCATTACTAATGAAAGTGCATACATACACAATACAATTGTAATTGCTGTAATTATGCTTGGAACAAGAAGTGTAAATCCCTCAGCACTTTTTGCGAAACTATTTGAAGTTACACCTAAAAATACTGCAATACCTAAAAATAAATATGAACTAGCAAGACTCATACAATGACTTTAAATGAATTTTGAGAGAATATATAGAATTATTTAAGAGACCATTTTATAGCATCTTCCATTCTATCATCTCCCCAGAAGATTTCATTTTTAACTATAAAAGATGGACTACCAAAAATTTTATTTTCACGTGCTGAATTTGTGTTTTCGATGTATTTTGCCTCTATATTTTCTGATTTTGCATCAGATATAATTTCATCTTTATTTAAATTTAATTCAGCACAAACTTCTGAAATACTAGGTTCTATTGCAGGTTCTTTGCCTTCTTGGAACCATTTTTTATAAGTCAGCATTACAAATTTTTCTCCCCAACCTTTTGCAAAACCTAAAATTGCTATTTGATTTGCTAAATCGAATTCTGATAAAGGGTAGGGAACTGGTGTCTTAGCAAAAAAACCATATCCTTCTGCTCGTCTTTCAATATCTCTCCACATGTAATTGACTTTATTAATCTTATCTTTTGGAAATGGAATATTATTCATTTCCTTCATAATTGCTCTAACTGAAAAGGGTTTCCAACTAAATTTTACTTGATGTTGTTTTTCAACATCAAGTATTCTGGTTACAGAAAGATAGGTGTAAGTACTCCCTATCGAAAAATAAAAATCAATACCACTCACTTACTTTGGCATAGGTGTAGCTCCAGTTTCTAAACTAATAATTTTTCCATTATCATATTTATAAACTGCCATTACAGCCTCTACATTTCCATCATCAAAAGTAACAAATGAATGATGAACACCAACTTCTTCATTTTCATAAACAACTCTTACTTTATCTTGATTTATGTCGCCGCTCATTGCCCATTTGATAACATCACCTTTGCTTAAAACATTTCCTGACTTATGCATTGTGAATTTGAAATCATCATGCAAAAGATCATTCATCGTTGCTTCATCTTTATTTTTTATTGCAGCACTATATTTTTCTAATATCGACATATTATTCCTTTCTATTTATTCACCTGGTTTTTTATAACTTTTTGAAACATCAGCTGCCTTTTTAAATGCACTGTTGTAATCAAATACTTCATGAACCATTAGATCCGACATCATTCCACTATTTAAAACAGTTACTTTCATTGCAAGAACACTTTCGTAATCTCCTTCAACGCAAAAAAGGACATCAAAACGTCCTCTTAACCACTCGTAACTTATAGCTTTTACGCCTAAGCTATCACACATGGATTTCATTACTGCACCTCTATCTGCAGCAGGGTCAGCATGCATTTTTTTTAATAACTCAGGACTTGCCTTTCCAATTACATAAAATTTAGACATTATTCCTCCTTGTTACCAATAATTTAGTAACCTAGTCTAGCAGAAATTATTCTGTATGTGTAGCCTTAGCCTTCTACTATACTTTAGCTAATTCATAAATTTCATAACCAGTCATTACCTCATCAAACACAGGTTTTGAGACTGGATTTGATCCATCTAAAAATGAATGAAGTGCTGCCATGTCATGAACTGCAATTTTAAACATTATTGTTGATTTATCAGGTGAGACACTAGCTATTGTTTTTGAAACATCCGCAACTTTTTTTCTTTCAGCCATACCCTCATCTGATTGCATAAAGCCCATAAACTTTTCAAAGGCTCCTTCTTTTAACTTTCCTACTACTAAGATATCTTTCATTTTAACCTCCTATTTTATTATCCTGAAAAATTTTCCATAAAGTCCCCATCCATTGGAGTGATTTTTGCTGAGTCTAAATCAACTCCAGCTGCAGCTCTTGCTGCGTGAAGCTCTTTATCATTTTTAAATGCCTCAAACCCTTCCATAGTTGCATATTTTACAATCACTGTAAATTTTGAAGCATCTTCTTTTGATACACCAGCGAAAATAATGGTTGCACCAAATCCTTTAATTTTTTCAGCATTAGCTTTAACCATATCCCTCCATGCTGAAAACGATTTTATATTTTCCTCTATTTTTATAATCATATTCTATCCTCCATAAATTGTTTTCGAAGTCTCCTCTACTTTTTCTTTACCATTTGGTATTAATTTGAAAATAAATGCATAGCAATTATCCATTAAAGTTTTTTGATAAGGTTTACCAAACATTTCATCAACAGTAGAATTTATACTTGAATTTATTTTATCTTCTGAAACACCCTCATTTGTAAGAAATTCTCTAGTAACCTTTGCTGCAGCCAGACTATTTTCTTTGTAAGCCAAATCTCCATTTGGAAGCTCACCTTGTTTAATAAATTGAGTAGATGTAAAAATTCCTGCACATTTTAAAGATTCTGATATTTCTTTATTACTTATTTTTGCGTGTGAGGTTGCTGTTAGCAAAATCAATAAAAACGTAAAAATTATTTTTTTCATTTTTTCTCTTTCTATTTTACTGGTGTCATAATTTTTTGCCCTTCAACTCCTATTGCAACAACAATTGCTTTAACTGGGACATTTCCAATATTTTTTGATTCATGAACTACACCTACATCTTCTACAAACGCATCTCCAGCTTTATAGATATAGCTTTTACCATCTTGATTAAGTTCAATCTCTCCTTGTTGGATCATTATTAACACTGGAAAGGAGTGAGTATGAGCAACAACTGGACTTCCAACAGGTACAGTAAATTCAAAAGCTGTTATCATCGCTTTACCTGAGGGGTATACTATTTCCTTACCCATACCAGTCTCACTGGTAGATATAATTCTCTTCACATGTCCATCTGCTAAAGAATAATTTGAAATCGTTAAAAACATCATAACAAACAAAATTTTTCTCATTATTACTCCTATAAATTATTTCACTTTATTCAATAGTCTTTCATAATTGTTTAGAAGTCTCTTGTGTTTATAGCGCGCGACAGTTATGCAATTTCAGAAGGTAAAAAATCTTGATTATGCTGTTTTATTTAACTTAAATATTTGATAATAAATAATTATGATCGAAAAATTTAATGGAATTATTTATCTTATAATCTTTATTGTTCATTTCCTTGTTTATGCTGTTTATGCTTTCAGAGCTATAGTTGGAACTAAGGGTTTTATGGATCAATATAACATCGATCATTCAGCAGCAGTGATCACAAGATTTTTTGGAGCTCCTTTTGTTGGGTCTTTCTTAATGGCTCTTTATATCATGTTCGTAAGAGATGGTGGAGTAAATGGAACATGGGCATTCTTTAATTTAGTATTTGTTCAAAATTTAATGTATTTGATATTTGGGATTTATACCATTTACATAAATAAACTTGGACACACTGAAAAAACTAACAGTGAAGGTGTAATAGCTGCTGGAGTACTTACAATTTTAAGTGCTATTCTTACTTACGGATTAGCTGATAAAATTTATATTTAAAACCAATTAGGTATTGGTAGACCTTTTTCTTCTAAAAATTTTTTATTAAACATTTTAGTTGCGTATTTGTCACTTCTATCACAAAGAATAGTTACAATAGTTTTTCCTGGCCCTAATTCTTTTCCCATTCTAATAGCTCCTGCAATATTGATACCACAACTAGTTCCTAGGCTAAGACCCTCATTTTGAATTAAGTCATAAAGTATAGGCAATGCCTCATGATCATCTATTGAATAGGCATCATCTATTTTGGCCTCACCAAAGTTAGCTGTTACTCTACTTGAGCCAATTCCTTCAGTAATTGATCCACCTTCTGACTTAAGTTCACCATTTTTTATGTAATTATAAAGAGCTGAACCTTTTGGATCAGATAGGTAAATTTTTATATCTTTGTTCTTCTCTTTAAGAGCATTACTTACACCTGAAATAGTTCCTCCAGTTCCAGAAGAACATACAAAGCCATCAACCCTGCCTTCAGTTTGTTCCCAAATTTCTTGTCCTGTACCTTCATAATGGCCTTTGGCATTTGCAGTATTGTCAAACTGATTAGCCCAAATCACACCGTTATTATTTGTTGGTCTTAATTCATCTGCAAGTCTAGCTGCTACTTTAACAAAATTATTATTATCTTTATAAGGCTTAGCTGGGACCAATCTTAACTCAGCTCCAAGATTTCTAAGTAAATCTTTCTTTTCTTGAGTTTGGTTATCATTCATTACGATGATTGTTTTATAACCTAACGAATTTCCTAATAGACCTAAACCAATCCCAGTGTTACCAGCTGTTCCTTCAACAACTGTTCCACCTTTAGCAATCAATTTTTTTTCTTGAGCATCTTTAATTAATGCAAGAGCAGCTCTATCTTTAACTGATCCACCTGGGTTTAAAAATTCTGCTTTTCCATAAATATTGCATCCAGTAATTTCTGATGCTGCTCTTAATTTAATTAATGGGGTGTTTCCTATTCCTGAAATAAAATCGTTTTGTGTGTTATTCATTATCTGATTTTTTATCACTGTCAGGCGTAATTCCATAAGGTTTAAATTCACTATCAGCAATACCAACACTTCTTGCTGGTATTCCAACCATTACAGCATTTTCTGCAACGTCTTTTGTTATAACTGCATTAGCTCCAATTCTTGCACCTTTACCAACTACTACTGGACCCAATACTTGTGCACCTGAGCCAATAACTACATCCCCTTTTATAGTAGGATGTCTTTTCATATTACGTTGATCATTTGAATTTATACTTGGAGCAATTCCTCCTAATGTAACCATATGATAAATAGTTACGTTATCACCAATCTCAGATGTTTCTCCAATCACAACTCCCATACCATGATCGATAAATAAATTTTTTCCAATTTTTGCATTTGGATGAATTTCAATACCAGTTAAGAATCTTGAAAATTGAGAAATGATTCTTGCAATCAAATGAAATTTTGCAGTACTAAAAAAATTTGCTATTCGATGAAAAAAAACTGCTTTAACTCCAGGATAAGTTAATATTAAACTTAACTTTGACCTTGCTGCAGGATCTCTATCAATTATGGATTGTAAAAAATCACTCATATTTCTTTAGTTTAGTTGCTGTTGATTAAAAAATAATATGCCTTATATAGTACTTAATTGCTCAATTTAAAGAGGTTTATATGTATAAAAATACTAATTGTTTTCATTTAGCTATTCCATGCGGTGATCTAGAGATAGCAAAAAAATTTTACAGTGAAACTTTAGGATGTAGATTAGATAACTCAGCACAAGAGTGGGCAGACGTTGATTTTTGGGGCAATGAATTAACTCTTCATAAAAGCGAGCATAAATTAGATAATGAGAGACACGACGTTGATATGGGGAACGTGTCCGTTCCTCATTTTGGAGTTCACTTATCTAGAAAAGATTTTGATGCACTGAAACAGAGACTTAAAGATAGTGGTACAAAATATTATGACGAGCCTTATCTTAGATTTAAGGGAACCAAGTACGAACAAGAGACATTTTTTGTAAAAGATCCTAACGAAAATATTTTAGAAATTAAGACGTTAACTGCAAATCCAGAATAACCTAATAACTTGATGGAATACCTAGTATTAGGTTTCTTTACTGGTCTTAGTTTAATCTTAGCAATAGGTGCTCAAAATATTTTTGTGATAGAGCAAGGTTTAAAAAAAAAGCATGTCTTTTTGGTTTGTTTTGTTTGCTCAATTTCAGATTTAATTCTAATATTTTTAGGAATTTTTCTTTTTCATTATTTTATACAATATTTTAATAATACAATTGAATTTATATTTAATATTCTTTTAGTAATTTTTTTAATTCATTTTATTTATTCAAAAATTAAACAGTTAAATTCTAATGTTATTATTAATAATGAGGCTCAAAATTATACAAGGTTAAATGTATTTTTAAAAACTCTTGGTTTTACATACTTAAATCCCCATGTATATTCTGACACAGTGTTTTTTTTAGGGAATTTTTCAAAAAACTTTGTTTTATATCAAAAAATTTTATTTGGAGTAGGAGCTTCAATTGCATCTTTTATTTTCTTTTTCGCAATAGGATATTTATCAAAAAATTTATCTAAATATGCTAAAAGTGAAAAAGTCTGGAAAGTGATAAATATATTTATAGTATGTTTTATGGCTATTTTAACATTGTTTATTATTTCAGAAATGATTAGATAAGTTATGGCAAATATAAAGTTCACCAGTGTACATAAATCATTTGGTTCTAATAAGATAATTAAAAATTTTAATCTTCAAGGTAAAGAGGATGAGTTTCTTGTATTAGTTGGACCATCTGGATGTGGAAAATCAACCCTTCTAAGAATGATTGCAGGATTAGAAAAAATAGATGAAGGTGAAATCTTTATTAATGATCAAAAAATTAATGAACTTCATCCCTCGAAACGTCAAACTGCAATGGTTTTTCAATCTTATGCACTTTATCCTCATATGAATGTTTATGAAAATATGTCGTTTGGTTTAAAAATAGAAAAAAGACCAAAAGAAGAAATCAATACAAAAGTTATGCAAGCAGCAAAGATTCTAAAAATTGAAGAACTTCTTGAGAGGAAACCAAAACAATTGTCTGGAGGTCAAAGACAAAGGGTTGCAATAGGAAGAGCTATCACAAGAAATCCAAAAATATTCTTATTTGATGAACCATTATCAAATTTGGATGCTGCTTTAAGGGCTGAAATGAGAGTTGAAATATCAAAATTACACAATCAAATAAAAACTAACATGATATATGTTACTCATGATCAGGTTGAAGCTATGACTTTAGCAGACAGAATAGTAATTTTAAATCAAGGTAATATTGAACAGGTTGGCACTCCTGAAGAAATTTATAATGATCCTGCAAACATATTTGTTGCTCAATTTATTGGTACACCCAAAATGAATATTCTAGAAATTGATGAAAAAAACGTAATTTCTGACAATAAAATTAAGTTATTAGGTAATGATATTGTGTTTGATAATTTAAAACTCAATAAATCAAAACACTTTGTAGGTATTAGACCTGAACACTTAAAAGCAAATCAAGAAAATCAATTTAGTTTTAATCCTGAAATTGAATTAATCGAAAACTTAGGTAATGAAAAAATTGCTTACATGAAAAAAGAGGAACACCAATTAAGCGCAAAAATCCCGAGCAACTTAGATATTGGAAATAAAATTGGATTTGATCTAATTGACATTTTTATTTTTGACGAAAATGGAAAAAGGTTAAAATCTTAGCACAACTTACAATTGACAAATTTCAATTTTCTCCCAATTTTTTAGTATTTGCTATGAGACTAGCACATACCTGGTATGTGACAGTGAGTAGTTTGCGAAACATTCTCAAATTAATATAGTTTTATTTATAAATAGGAGGGGAAATGAAGAATATAATAAGATTGTTTTGCGTAATATCTTTTTTTATTTCAAGCATTGTTTACGCAGACATAAAGTTTTGGACTACAGAAGTTCAGCCTGCCCGAATGGCTAAGCAAGAGGAAATGGCAAAAGCTTTTGAAGCTAAAACAGGTATCAAAGTAGATGTTATCCCAGTCGAAGAAAAAGATTTGGGAACGAGAGCTACAGCAGCTGCTGCTGCAGGTGATTTACCAGATGTGATTTATCACACTTTACAATATGTACTACCATGGGCTGAAGCAGGAATTTTAGATGTGGATGCTAATGATGATGTTGTTAAAGAATTAGGTAAAGGGACATTTGCACCAGGTGCACTTAACATGGCAAAAAAAGGTTCAAAAATTGCAGCCGTTCCAGTTGATGGATGGACACAAATGGTTGTTTACAGAAAAGATCTTTTTGAAAATGCAGATTTAGCTCCACCAACTAGCTATGCAAATATTGTAGCTGCAGTTGAGAAACTATCAAAACAAAATGGTATGTTTGGTTTCGTTGCTGCAACAAAAACTGACGAAAATTTCATGAGCCAGGTTTTAGAGCACGTTCTTTTAGCAAATGGAGTAAATATTGTTAAAAAGGGCGGTATTAAGAAACAAGGTAAGAAATTAAAAGAAGCATTAGAGTTTTATAAAGTAATTGCAAAAGCAAGTCCTCCAGGAGAATTGTACTGGAAACAATCTAGAGCACTTTACTTTGCAGGTAAAACTCCAATGATTATTTGGTCTCCGTTCATTATGGATGAGCTTGCTGGTTTAAGAGACTCAGCTCCACCAACAATTAACAGTGATCCTACATCACCTGAACTAGCTTCTAAAACTGGTTTCATAACTAATTTTAGTGGACCTAGTAATAAAAAAGGTGCTGCATGGGCTGATGTTAGATATTTTGGTATAACAGCTGATGCTGATACAGATGAAGCTAAACAATTTATCATGTACTCAATGGATGAAGGTTACACAAGCACATTATCGATAGCTCCAGAAGGTAAATTTCCTGTAAGAAGAGGAAATTCAAGTGACCCTGCAGCTTTCACAAAAGCTTGGAGCAAACTACCTGTAGGAGTTGATAGAAAAGCACCTTTATCAGATCTATATGATCCAGATGTTATTAATAACATTGTAGCTGGTTTGGATACTGCAAACAGATGGGGTGTTAAAGAAGGTGAGTTATCAAGAGCATCAAAAGTCATAAATTCTCAATTTATAAATAGAATTACTAGACTTTATATTGACGACCAAATTGATGTCGATGAAGCTGTTGATATGATTAACAAATCATTAGCTAAATTCAAATAATTTTAATTTTATAAAAAAGCGGATAATATAAATTATCCGCTTTTTTTATGAATGACACTCTAGCAAATACAGAAAAAAAAACTGCATACATACTAACTTTACCTGCAGTTCTTTTAGTTTTTTCAATAATTTTATTTCCAATTTTTGCAAATATTTGGATTAGTTTTAAAGAAGTTGAATTAAAAGATATTCGAATCCCAGAACCAAGAGCAAAAAAAATTGTAAAATCTATATCTGATGAACCTACTAAAATAAAAATATTATATAAGTTAAGAAATAGTTCATTAATTCAAGAAATAAGAGATGTTTCTTTTCAAGATTATTTTCCAAAAAATTTTGAAATTGAAAATTTAGATCCAAGATGTTCTTATAAAAAGTATAACTTAAAATGTGAATTTGGAAATTGGCCCCCTAAATATAAGGAAAATTTTCAAGTAATATTTGCAACAAATGATGGTTCAAAAATAAATAAAAAAAATCTTAAATCAATCAAACCAAAATTAAATGGGAAATCTGATAACATACTTCTTAATACCAATTTTACTCTCAAAAATTTTAAAAAAGTTTTGTTTGAAAACGAATTTGTAGATTTACTCCTAACAACTTTTTATTATACTTTTTTTGGAACAGTTGGCTCAATAGTATTTGGAATTTTAACTGCACAAATGGTTAATCAAAAATTTTATGGAAGAACATTCATGAGAAGCGTTCTACTTTTTCCGTATGTTGCTCCAGTAGTAGCTTTAGCCTATACTTGGGAACTTTTACTAGATCCTAATAGTGGTACCTTAAATAGTTTATTATTAAATTATCAAATTATTGAAACTCCAATAAACCTGCTTGGACAAAAATATATTGAAATTAGTATTTTGGGCTTTGATTTTAAATTAAGGTTAGCACTTACAACGGTTATAATGTTTGAAATTTGGAGGTATTTCCCTTTAGCTTTTCTATTTATTCTTGCAAGACTTCAAGCCATTCCAAAAGAATTGTATGAGGCAGCTGATGTTGATGGTGCCAGTCCCTTTCAAAAATTTTTTAATATTACACTCCCTCAAATAACTGCAGTAATTTCGATTTTATTCATGATTAGATTTATATGGAATTTTAATAAATTTGAGGATGTCTTTTTATTAACTGGAGGTGCATCAGGAACGAGAACTTTACCAATAAATGTTTATCAACAAGGTTTTGCAATATCAGACATTGGAATGGGCTCAGCTGTTTCAATTGTAATTGTTGTATTACTTTTAATGTTTATGTTTTTTTATTTTAAACTTTTAGGAAAGAGAGTAGATGAGAACTAAAAATACAATATTATTTTCATTGATATCTACTTTTTTCTTAATTTTTTTAATTTCGATTTGGAAGATTTTAGCAACATTGCAAGGTTTAAGTATTAATAGTTTTAATATAGAAATAACTTTTATATTTGGTTTTTTAATATCATTAGCTCACTTGGGAATAGGTGATAGAATTAAATCAATTTATAAATCAATAATTTTTTCTTCCATATTCGTTTTTTGTGATGGTTACTTAGTACAAAAATTACCAATTTGGTATAATGTAGGTGTATTTTTAATATTATATTTTTTCACTAATAAAATTAGCAAATATACTTTTATAGGTTTAAAAGAAGAGCACTCTACTCAAGTAATTTTATTTGATTTTTTAACTTTATTTGGAATTTTATTTTTTTCATTTGTAATACTTTTTCCATTTTACATGATGTTAGTAACAAGTTTTAAAACACAAATAGCATTGTTAGTGAATCCTTTAGATTTTAGTATAAATTTTGGCCAAGATATAAAAGATTTATTTAAATCTTATTTTGTAATTTTTAAATCTTATAAATTTGGAAAATATATTGTGATTAGTACAATTGTTTCTGTCGGTACTGTTATTATCACTCTTCTTTTTGCAATACCTGCGGCCTATGCAGTTGCAAGATTAAATTTCTTTGGAAAAACATTTTTATCTACATCTATACTTATAATATACATGTTCCCCGCAATCGTTCTTGTTATTCCGTTATATACAATATTTAGTCAATTAGGTTTACGTAATTCAATAGAGGGTTTATTAATTGTGTATACAGCAACAACACTTCCAGTAGCTATTTATATGTTACAAGGATATTTCAAAAGCATACCAAAAGAATTAGAGGAGGCTGCAATATTAGATAAATTAAGTTGGTTTGGAATTATTACAAAAATTATAATTCCACTAAGTATTCCGGCTATTTCATCTGTTGCTTTGTATGTTTTTATGATTGCTTGGAATGAATTTTTATTTTCTTTAATGTTTTTAGATAATCCAAATTCATTTACATTATCAAGAGCTATTCAATATTTAAGTGGAGATGCAGAAACTCCAAGACAATATTTAATGGCAGGGTCAGTTGTTGTTACATTACCAGTATTATTTATATTTGTTTATTTTGAAAAATATCTAGTTAGCGGTTTGACAGCAGGAAGTGTTAAAGGATAATGAATAGGTTTATTAAAAATGCTCAAAAAATTTTAATTAGAAATAGGAAAAGAGGATATACCTTACCGACAAATAACAAACTTTATCCTGCTCAATGGAACTGGGATTCAGCATTTATCGCATTAGGATATTCTTATTTTAATTTAAATTTTGCATTAAAAGAAATTAAGACACTTTTAGATGGACAATGGAAAGATGGAATGGTTCCACATATATTATTTCATAATACAGACACAAATTATTATCCTAATCATACGGCTTGGAATTGTGGAAACAAAGTTCGTTCGTCTGGGATAACTCAGCCTCCAGTGCTTGCAAGTATTTTAAAACAAATAATAGATAGAAACAAAATTTCTCAAAAACAAAAAAAAGAAATTAAAAAATTTATAATTAAAATTAAAAAATCTCATGAGTGGTTTATTAAAAATAGAGACCCCAAAAAAACCGGTTTAGTTTCAATACTTCATCCTTGGGAAAGTGGTTACGATAACTCTTCGCTTTGGGATGGACCAATGAGTAAAGTTAAAATTGAAAAAAATATACAATACAAAAGAGCTGATAATAAAGTCATTAATCCAGAACATAGACCTTTAAATATTGACTATGATAGGTATGTAACGATTAAAAACGATCTAAGAAAAAAGAAGTATAATCCAAAAAAAATATTCAATACTGCATTGTTTAATGTCGTTGATATTGGATTTAATTCTATATTTCTTAAAGCTAATAAAGATTTAATCATACTTTTAAAAAAATTTAATCTAGATAGCTCAAAAATTATAAATTATTTAAAACTTACTGAGAGAAATATTTTAAGATTTTTTGACAAAAAAAAGGGTACTTTTTTTTCATTTGATTTAAGAAATAAAAAAAAAATATTAGTCCCATCAATAACAAATTACTTAGTATTGTTTGCTGATATTAACGATCATAAGATAAATAATGTTTTAATCAAAAACTTAAAAAAGCATAACCTAAAAGAAAAATATTTCTTTTCTTCAATAAAACCTAATCACAAAAGCTTTGAAGAAAAACGTTATTGGAGAGGTCCTGTATGGGTAAATTGTAATTGGTTTATATGCAAGGGACTAATTAATAAGGACGAAAAATATTCAAAAAAAATTAAAGAAAGCACTATTAGATTGGTAGAAAAAAGAGGATTTCATGAATATTACAGTTGCAAGAATGGCAAACCTATGGGTGCAAATAATTTTTCTTGGTCAGCAGCTCTATATTTGGATTTAAAATTAAATAAAGATTAATCTTTTATTTTATCCCACTCAGACATTCCGCCAGTTATGTTCTTAACATTTTTGACACCCATGTCTTTCATCGTTTTTGTGGCAAGTGTACCTTGACCACCTAAACCACAAAAAACTACAAACTCTTTGTCTGGATTATTTTTAAAAATATCATTTTCTAAAGGACTTCCCTCTGCTAAATAAAATTCAAGCAATCCTCTGTCCATGTGTATAGCATTTCCTATTGTGCCTTTAGAAAAACTATCTTTATCTCTTACATCAATAAATTGAACATTAGGGTCGTTTAATTTCTTTTTTGCATCCTCAGCAGTAATATTTTCTATTTCATTCCCCACACTCATTAAATCATCAAATTTTTTCATTTTTAATCCTTAAAGTTATTAGTTTTGAAAACCGTATTTTCTTAGTCTTACATCACCAGTTCTGGCATGAGCTTCCATACCTTCGTATCTGGAAATTCTTGCACATGCAGCACCAACTTCTTTTGTAGCTTCTTTACTCATTCTTTGGAAACTCAATGTTTTGATAAATTTTCCAACAAATAAACCACCCGTGTATCTACCAGCACCTTTTGTTGGCAAAATGTGATTTGTACCTGAGCACTTATCTCCGTAGGCAACTGTTGTTTCTTCACCAATGAATAAAGATCCATAATTTTTTAATCTGTCGTGGTACCATTGTAAATTTTTAGTTTGGACTTCTAAATGTTCTGGAGCGTATTTATCACTAACTTTAGCGATTTCTTCATCAGTATCACAAAGAATTACTTCGCCATAATCTCTCCATGCAGCACCTGAATTTTCTCTTGGAAGATCTGGTAAATCTGCAATTAATTCTGGAACTCTTTCAATCACATAGTCTGCAATTTTTTTACTTTTAGTAAACAACCAAGCTGGAGAATTATAACCATGTTCTGCTTGACCAACTAAATCATACGCAACCATTTCAGGATCTGCTGTATCATCTGCAATTACTGCAATTTCTGTTGGACCAGCAAATAAATCTATACCAACTTTTCCAAATAAAATTCTTTTCGCTTCAGCAACAAATTGGTTTCCAGGTCCAACCAAAATATCTGCAGGTGCATTTCCAAATAAACCGTTTGTCATTGCCGCTATAGCTTGAACTCCACCCAAATTCATTATTACATCAGCTCCACATAAGTCAGCTGTATAAACGATTGATGGATGTACCCCAACTCCAGGTTTAGGTGAACTGCAAACTAAAATATTTTTAACACCAGCAACTTTTGCTGTTGTTACACTCATTACAGCTGAAGCTATATGAGCATATCTTCCAGCTGGAACATAACAACCTGCCGTATTTACCGGAATAAGTTTTTGTCCAGCAAATAAACCATCAGACAATTCAACTTCAAAGTCTTGGCCATAATTTTTCAATTGTGCTTCAGCAAATTTTCTAACTCTTTCATGAGAGAATTGAATATCATCTTTAGTTTTTTGATCTAAATTTTTTTTTATTTCTTCAATTTTTTCTTTTGAAACAATTACATCACCTTCATATTTATCAAATTTTTTCGAAAGCTCCTTACAACCTTCTTCTTTACTAGTCTCAATATCTTTTAGAATATTTTCAACTATTTCTCTTGTCTTTGTGTCGTCAGTTGATGATGTTTTTGGTGATTTTTTTAAGTATGTAATTGCCATTTCTCTCCTTTAAAATTTAAATTTATTTAAATGAATTTCTTTTAAAATTCAATGAATCATTTAGTCCAAAGCAACTACTGCAGCGGCAATTGAAGCTAAACGCGCTTGAGCTTCATCAGATCTACTTGTTATAACGACTGGTACTTTTCCACCGACCACAACTCCTGCAGCACATGCACCACTAAAATATATCAGCATTTTTACCAAAGCATTTCCAGTTTCTACACTCGGCACTAATAATACATCTGCCTCACCAGCAACCAAATTTTTAATTCCTTTAATTGCTGCAGATTTTTTTGAAATACTGTTGTCAAATGCTAAAGGACCAAATACGTCAGCATTTAAATTTTCTTCATTGGCTAATTTTGTAATTTCTGCAGCCTCAATAGAACTTGGCACACTATCTAAAACTTCTTCGGTTGCAGATAATACAGATATTTTTGGCCTTTTTATTCCTATTCTATTTGAAAAATTTACAACATTTTTTAAAATATGCATTTTTGTTTTAACATTTGGTAAAACATTTAATGCTCCATCAGTAATAATTAATGGTTTATCATCTTTACCGATAGTCATATGCCAGATGTGACTTAACCTTGTTTTTCCTAGCAAATTATATTCACGTTTAAGCACTTCTTTCATAAGCACATCTGTATGAATATGGCCTTTCACTATTATTTTCACCTTGCCTTCATTTGCTAATTTAGCAGCAATTTTAGCAGTATCATTTTCTACAGGTTCATGGATAAGTTCATATTTAGAAATATCCCACCCAATATCTTCAGCGCATTTTTGAATTTCTACCTCATGACCAATAAATATTGGCTCAATTAAATTTTCATTAACCGCATCTTGAATAGATAACATGGGTAAAGGTTTACCAGCATTTACAACCGCAACTGTAACTCCTTTTTTTTTATGAGCTAAATCTAATAAGTTGTTTGGACAGACAATTTCTTTGTTTGAAAGCATTTTTTTCTACAAATAAGTGAAAAAACTGAACATGTATATAAAAAAAAAATTCTTTATATAAATTTAACAAGTTTATATAATTGGCCTTGAGCGGGGTAGACTTTGGAAATTGTAACTAAAATTGCGCCAATTATTTTGGCCTTGATAATGTTAGGCTTAGGCCTAGGATTAAAACTGGAAGATTTTGGAAGAGTATTCAAAACACCAAAAGATTTTATTGTTGGTTTTATTTCTCAATTAATAATTCTTCCAATTGTAGCATACATATTAATTTTAATTCTAAAAATACCACCTGAAATAGCAATAGGGGTGATGATCATAGCTTCAGCACCAGGAGGTGTTACATCTAATGTAATGACAAAGTTTGCTGATGGTGATGTTGCATTATCAATATCTTTAACAGCTGTAATTAGTTTATTAAGTATAATTACCGTTCCTTTAATAATCTTTACCTCTGCAGACATGTTAGGGATAACAGAAGTCTCTAAAAACATTTCAATGACAGGAATAGCTTTAAAAATGTTTTTAGTTGTAACAGTACCTGTAATATTAGGAATGATTATCAGAAAATTTGCTGAAAATTTTATATCCTCTAAAGTTGAAATATTTAATAAACTCAATATTATTTTGTTTGCTGTTTTTTTTGTAGCAGCTTTTTATTCAGAAAGAGAAAATTTTATTAGCTTTATTAAACAAGCAGGCCTAATTGCTTTAATTTTAAATATTTCAATGATGGTTATCGCATATTATATTGCAAAAGCTTTTGCTTCAGGTGTTAAACAAATGAGGTGTATTGCTTTAGAATGTGGATTACAAAATGGTACGTTAGCCTTATTTGTCTCTACGCAAATATTTGGAACAGATATATTGTATGCATTACCAACAGGCGCTTATGCACTAATCATGTATATAACAGGATTTATTTTTATTTATTTTTTAAGAAAGTCTAATTAATTATTGATTATTCTTATTTGATTAAAAACTTTGTAAATAAAATGGCTTAAGCTAAGAACATTTTTATTCACCATTCCCTTTGTTGTTACAAAAGCACTATCTTTAGTATTGTATGTAATTAATTTTTTATCATTTATATGAAGAAATTTTTTATCAACTAAATATTTTATTTTTCTAACAACTGTAGGTCTAGGAATACCAGTTATCTCAGAAATTGACATGGCATTAACTCCTCTTTTATCTGACCCCTGAATCTCTTTTCTATATGAGTCTAAATTTGGTTTTTTTGGTGTGAATTTTGGATTTTTAATTGTATTTATTACCACAACCATGCCGATTGCAAAAACTTCTAAATCCTTCAATTCTTCTCTCCATCTTTTAATAAAAATAAACCAAAATTTATTAAACTGATACAAGCAGTAAGAAAAATTTTCTTTTATTGCTAATATTATTTCTTTAACGGAGTAAACTTCAATTACTAATTTTTCCTTTTTTAAAATTTTATTAAATTCATGCAAGATATTTGCAACCTCTGTAAGAGTGTCTACCGCTTTAGCTGAATAAAGCGTATCTCGAACAACAAATATTTTCTTACCAGTTCTTTTAATCACTTTTAGTTTTTCTAATTCTAAAACTTTTCTTCTGATACTTTCTTTAGGAATTCCTAGATCTTTTGAGATATCTAAAATATTAATTTTATTAATTTCGATTGGTTTATCTTTATAAAATGTATCGTAGTTAATTTTTACTCCATTTTGTCTGAAATATATAAGGTCTTGATGTATCAAATATATAATGAGGATAAACTTATCTATGTCTTTATAATGATTATAGGCTCTTACAAACCAGTTACTAGTTAAAGTAAAATAGGCTGGTGCAAGTGCGGCAAAATTATCTTGAATTACTTTATTGATTACCTTCTCATCAATATGTTCAGAAATACTTGGTATTGTTTTCATATTTTAAAAAAAAACCCAATATGAACAAAAGCAATATTAGAGTCAACCCATTTTGGACAACTCTAGTATGTAAAAATTTAACTAATAATGATTAGATTAGTTTTATATACGAAATATGAGTACAGAAAGCTTAAATAGAACATCCGAGATTGTAGAGACCCCCTCTCAATATGTCGAAACCCCGAAAAGGGTTAACGTGGATGTTCTAAAGCAAAGACTTCTAGAAGAAAAAAAGAAGGAAAAAGTTAAACGAACAATAATTTTATCATCTGTTATCGTTTCTTTGGGTGCTCTAACGATGTTAACTTATTAA
>CACAVT010000012.1 GCA_902536005.1 uncultured Pelagibacteraceae bacterium | reverse complement strand
TTTGTTAATTAAAACATCAATCCTTAAATTCTTCTCATTCTCTTTGACTATAAAATTAATGTTTTTTTCCATAAAATATAATATTAATACTATATGCGCTTGTAGCTCAACTGGATAGAGCGCCTGACTTCGGATCAGGAGGTTCTGGGTTCAACTCCTAGCAGGCGCACCACATTATTCACCTATATTTATTAAAGTTCCTTTATCTCTTGCTTTGTCGAAAGAGTAATAAAATACAAATATAGATAAAATTAAATAAAACCCGTTCAGATAGATTGCATTAATAATATTTTCATAATTTACCATTCCATTCACTAAGATATTTCTAGTCTCCTCAAAAATATAAACTAATGGAAGTGCGAATGCGATTGATTGGAAGATTTCTGGTAGTGTTTCAACTGGATAGTAAATACAGCCAAAAGGTGCTAATAAAAACATAGTTGACCATGCAATATTTTCAAAAGATGGACCAAATCTTAACAATCCTGCTGAAACAAGCAGACCAAGCGTAATTCCAAATAAATATAGACTCAAGAAAAGAAATGCTAAAGGAAGACCAAGCTTTAGCAAAGATATACCAAACAATGGAGAAGTTAATAGTATAGCTGGGATCAAACCAATTAATGCTCTTATTAAAGCAGTAAAAACTAGAGAGATAATTATCTCACTAATTTTCATTGGAGCAATAAATAGGTTTGTAAAATTTCTGCTCCAAATTTCCTCCAAAAATAACATATTAAAACCAATACTGGTTCTAAATAAAAAATCATAAAGAATTGCACATGAAAGAATAACTCCTACTGCACCACTATAATAAGAGCTATGAGTTGCAAAAAAATTAGAAATAAATCCCCAAAGAGTAATTT
Organism: uncultured Pelagibacteraceae bacterium; assembly: GCA_902536005.1. Lineage (GTDB taxonomy): Bacteria > Pseudomonadota > Alphaproteobacteria > Pelagibacterales > Pelagibacteraceae > Pelagibacter. Next base: position 25,430 of record CACAVT010000012.1, on the reverse strand, counting down.
GAATTGAAGGCCAATAAATTAAATCTAATATTCTTGGAAATGATCTGGTTATTAAATAAAAGTGTCTTAAAAAAAGACCATAAATTCTAATTAAATTCATTTTTATTTCTCGCAATTTCTAAAAATACTTCCTCTAAGTTTCTTCTCCCATATTTTGTTATTAACTCTTCAGGAGTTCCTCTATCCACTATTAAACCATCTTTCATCATTAAAACAGAACTACATAATCTTTTTACTTCTTCCATATTGTGAGAGGCAAGCAAAACTGATATTTTTTTTTCCTTTTTGTAATCTTCTAAAAACGATCTTACAAAATCACCGGTTTCAGGGTCTAGTGAAGCAGTGGGCTCATCCAACAAAAGTACCGTTGGATCATTTATTAAAGCTTTAGCAAGACTTACCCTGTTTTTTTGTCCGGAAGAAAGTTCTCCAGTAATTTTGTTTAAAAGGTCTTTTAATCTAAGTTTATTTGCAAGGTGATCGATTCGGTCATTTAAATTTTGAATGTTATATAATTTTCCATAAACAATTAAATTTTGTTTAACTTTAAGTTTTTTAGGTAATTCAATATATGGTGAAATAAAATTCATTTTATGAAGAAGCGAGATTTTATTTTTTTCAATATTCTCTCCGTTGATTAAAACCTCACCACTACTTGGTTTTAATAATCCTAAAATCATTCCAATAGTCGTAGTTTTTCCACATCCATTAGGTCCCAATAAACCAACCATTTCATTTTCATTTATTTTAAAATTTATATTAGTTACTGCTTCTTTATCTTTATATTTTTTTGATAGATTGATTACTTCAATAGAATTTGTCATTAATATTTAGAGGCCCTCTTTAATCTATCGTTAATTGTTTTGCCAAGACCTTTGTTTGGTATCGTTTCAACTGCAATCTTTTTAAAACCATCGTTTTTAATTTTTCTTAAAGTTGAATATAAATTCTTTGCAGCCTCCTTTATATTTTTTACTTTAGATAAATAATAATAGTTTTTTAATTTTGATTTTCTTTTTTTTTATTAATAAATAAGCCTCATCTTTTTTTGGTTTTTTAACATTGACCCTTAAAGGTATCCCAGGTGAGTAATGTAATGGAAATAAACCAGGAGCTAATTTTTTTTTTGAATTTATATTAATTAATAACTTTTTCTTTAAAACATTTTCAATTTTTTTAGTATCTAGGCCTCCATACCTTAAGAGTGAGGGTTTTTCCAAAAGATTTAATATTGTCGACTCAACTCCAATTTTACTTTTTCCTCCATTTAAAATATATTTTATTTTTAAACCAAATTCTTCTTTTACATCAGATGGTTTAACTGAACTTAATCTTGAGGATATATTTGCACTAGGTGCAGCTACTGGATAATCTAAATTTTTTAATAAATTTCTGAATAATTTATGTTTAGGAAAACGTACGGCAATACTTTTTTTATTATTAGTGACAAATTTTGATATTTTTGAGTCATTTTTTAATTTTAAAATATAAGTTATCGGGCCTGGAGAAAATTTTTTGTAAAGTTTTATTAAATTATCATTTATATCACAGTCATCTTTAAGTCTTTGAATATTGTAATAATGGACAATAAGAGGATTGTTTAATGGTCTGTTTTTAAGACTAAATATTTTCTTAACTGCAATATTCGAGTAAGCGTTTGCAGCTAATCCATAAACAGTTTCTGTTGGTACTGCAACACAATGATTATTATCTAAATATTTTTTTGCTTTTTTGATATTTGATTGAATAGATTTCATGTATTAATAATTATTATATGAAAGATAAAATATTACCACTTGATTATGATCAGTATTCAGTTGAGGAGCTTACAGAAAAAGCAAATAAGATTATTGAATCCCTTGAGAAAGAAAATGATTTAAATAATTCAGTTGACAATTATCAAGAACTTCTAAAATTAAATAATATTATTGAAAAGAAATTTCATAAAAATTTTAAATCTATTGGGGAAGAGACAAATAAAAAGATTAAAGAGATAACTAAAAAAAATGAAAAAACAGCTTAATAAAATAGCTAAGGATACAAATATATTTCTAAAAAAATATATTGATTCACAGAAATACTCTCAGCTAATGTCACCCATGAAGTATGGTTTGTTTCCAGGTGGAAAAAAAATAAGATCTAAAATCTTAATCGACTTAGGGTCATTATTTTCAATAGATTATAAAACATTGATAATAGTTGGGTCGGCCGTTGAATGTATTCATGCTTATTCTCTTATTCATGATGATCTACCCTGCATGGATGATGATGATATAAGAAGAGGAAAACCTTCAGCTCACATTAAATTTGGAGAGTCTACAGCAGTTCTAGCAGGAAATTCATTACTGACTTTAGCTTTTGAAATTTTATCAAGTCCTAAATTAAAATTAAATGAAAAGATAAAGATAAACCTAATCAAAAAATTATCAGAATGTTCAGGACATTTAGGAATTGCTGGTGGGCAATATTTAGATTTAAGTTATGAGAGAAAGAAAATATCAAGGAATAAAATATTAGAAATGGAAATAAAAAAAACTGGAATGTTATTTAGTTTTTGTTGTGCAGCTCCAGCAATAATTAAGAAAAAAACAATCCAAGAAATTAAATTTTTTGAAAATATTGGATCAAAAATTGGTCTATTATTCCAAATAGCTGATGATTTAATAGATCTGAAAAGTAATTCTAAGGAAGCTGGTAAAAAAACAGGAAAAGATGAAAAAAAAGGCAAGGCAACACTTATAAATTTAATAGGCTATGATGACTCACTTAAGTATTGTGATAAGATAATAAAAGATATTAATAAGAATTTAAGAAAATATGGTTCGAGATCTGAAAAAATAAATGAAACATTAGGTTATATATTGAACAGAAAAAAATGAAAAAAAATTATCAATTTTTAAATAATATCAATTTTCCATCTGATTTAAGAAAAGTTTCTGAAGATAATTTACAAAAAGTAGCAGATGAGGTGAGGGAGGAAATGATAAGTGCTGTTTCAGAAACAGGAGGTCACCTTGGTGCTGGTTTGGGAGTGGTTGAATTGACAGTTGCACTTCATTATGTTTTTGATACACCAAATGATAAATTAATATGGGATGTTGGTCATCAATCTTACCCTCATAAAATTTTAACTGGAAGAAAAGATAAGATTAGAACTTTACGACAGGGTAATGGTTTATCAGGTTTTACAAAAAGATCTGAAAGTGAGTATGACCCATTTGGAGCAGCTCATAGTTCAACATCTATTTCATCAGCATTGGGAATTGCTGAGGCAAATAAATTAGAAAATAAGTCTTCCAATGTAATAGCTGTCATAGGTGATGGAGCAATTAGTGCAGGTATGGCTTACGAAGCTATGAATAATGCTGGAGCATCTAAGACAAAAATGATTGTTATTTTAAATGATAACGACATGTCAATTGCAAAACCAGTTGGAGCAATGAGAACTTACTTGGCAAAATTATTTACAGGTAAAATATATTTTAGTCTTAGAGAAACTTTAAAATTAATTACATCTGCATTTTCAAAAAGATTTAGCGCCAAAGCAGGAAAAGCTGAGGATTTTTTCCGTTCAGCAGTTACTGGAGGTACATTGTTTAGTTCACTTGGTTTTTATTATGCAGGTCCTATAGATGGTCATGATTTATCAAGCCTAGTTCCAATTTTAAAAAATGCAAAAGAATCAAGTTATGAGGGTCCTATAATGATTCATATCAAAACTCAAAAAGGAAAAGGTTATTCTTATGCAGAAAAAGCAAATGATCATTATCATGGAGTGTCAAAATTTAATGTTGAGACTGGCGAACAAGTAAAAAGCAAATCAAACCTTCCAGCTTATACAAAAGTATTTGCAAACACGTTAGTTAAACATGCTAAAAAAGATAGCAAAATAGTAGGAATAACAGCAGCTATGCCAGGAGGGACCGGGATGGATATTTTTGGTAAGGAGTTTCCAAATAGAATGTTTGATGTTGGAATAGCGGAACAACATGCTGTAACTTTTGCAGCCGGTCTAGCAACCGAAGGATACAAACCATATGCTGCAATTTATTCTACATTTTTACAGAGAGCATATGATCAAGTTGTCCACGATGTTGCAATCCAAAGTTTACCAGTTAGATTTGCGATAGATAGAGCAGGATTAGTTGGTGCTGATGGATCAACACATGCTGGATCATTTGATATAACTTACTTATCAACTTTACCTAACTTTGTAGTAATGGCAGCAAGTGATGAAGCTGAATTAGTTAAAATGATTAATACTTCAGTAGATATAAATGACAGACCTTCTGCAATTAGATATCCAAGAGGAACTGGAGTAGGTGTTGATCTACCATCAATAGACGAAAAAATTGAAATTGGTAAGGGGAGAGTCGTTCAACAAGGAAAGCAAGTTTGTATTTTAAACCTCGGTACTCGACTTGAGGAGTGCAAGTTAGCTGTAGAGGAATTAAAAGCAAAAGGAGTTTCAACAACTTTGATAGACGCCAGATTTGCAAAGCCTTTAGACGAAGAACTTATACTAAAATCCGCAAAGGAACATGAACTTATGATTACTATTGAAGAGGGATCAATAGGTGGTTTCGGTTCTCATGTTAAAAATTTATTAGCTGAAAGAGGAGTATTTGATAAAGGTTTAAAATTTAGATCAATGACTTTACCAGATGAATTTATTGAACAAGATGATCCAAAAAAAATGTATTATAAAGCTGGATTAAACAGTTCTCAAATTTCTACGAAAATTGCTGATATTTTGTTTCAAAAGGAGACAATAAGAGTTGTGAAAAATTAATTTAAGCTAACTACATTGAGCTTTATTCATTAAGTAGTGGTCAAGCAAAACACAGTTCATCATAGCTTCACCAATTGGTACAGCTCTAATTCCTACACAGGGATCATGTCTACCTTTAACAGATATTGAAGTATTTTTCCCAAATTTGTTTATAGTTTTTCTACTAGTTAAAATTGACGATGTTGGTTTGACTGCAAAAGATGCAATTATTTCTTGGCCCGTAGAAATTCCACCAAGTATTCCACCCGCTTTATTTGAATTGAATTTTAATTTATTTCTTTTTGAAGAAATTTCATCTGAATTTTGTTCTCCACTTAATTGTGCTGAGTTCATTCCTGCGCCAATATTTACACCTTTAACTGCATTAATACTCATTAGAGCTGAAGCTATGTCAGTATCCAATTTTGAATAAATTGGAGCACCTAAACCAACTGGGATACCTCTTGCTCTTATTTCAATCACTGCTCCACATGAGGATCCTGATTTTCTTACACCAAGCAAATATTTTTCCCATAATTTAATCATTGATTTATCAGGACAAAAAAATGGATTTTTTGAAATTACTTTATCGTTCCATTGATTTGTATCACATCCAATAATTCCTAGCTGAGTTACTCCACCAATTACTTTAAATTTTTTACCTAATTTTTTTTGAAGTATTAATTTTGCTATTGCACCGGCCGCAACTCGTGCTGCAGTTTCTCTAGCAGAAGATCTGCCACCACCTCTATAGTCTCTAATTCCATATTTTTTAAAATAAGTAAAATCTGCATGACCCGGTCTGAACTTATCTTTAATATTACTATAATCTTTAGATCTCATATCTTTATTGTAGATAATGAGAGAAATAGGTGTTCCTGTAGTTTTACCTTCAAATACACCTGACAATATTTGAACTTTATCATCTTCTTTTCGCTGAGTTGTAAATTTAGATTGTCCTGGTTTTCTTTTGTCTAATTCTATTTGAATATATTGCTCTTTAAGATTTATGTTTGGAGGACAACCATCAACAATACAACCAATTGCAGGCCCATGAGACTCTCCCCAAGTTGTGAAACGAAATAGCTTTCCAAAAGTATTAAATGACATTATTTATATTATATAGATTATTTTGTTTAAATTATGAATCAAAAAAACTCGTTAGGTCTTAATAGTTGCTTTCTTGATATAGACGATCCAATTCAATTATTTCATGAATGGATGGAGGAAGCAAAGAAAACTGAGCCAAATGATCCAAACGCTGTTGCTTTGGCCACGTCAAATAAAAACAATATTCCTTCAGCTAGAATGGTTTTACTTAAAGATTTCAACAAAGATGGATTTGTATTTTATACAAATTTAAATAGTCAAAAGGGAAATGAATTGAAAGAAAATCCATATGCTGCGATGTGTTTCCATTGGAAAAGTCTGCTAAGACAAATAAGAATCAATGGAAAGGTGTCATTAGTTTCTGATCAGGTTGCTGATGAATATTATTCATCTAGAGCATATGAAAGTCGAATAGGAGCATGGGCTTCTAAGCAAAGTGAAGAATTAAATTCGAGAGAACAATTGTTAAAATCTATACAAGATTACAAAAAAAAATATATCAACAAATCAGATGTACCAAGACCAAGTCACTGGTCCGGATGGATTTTATCTCCAGATACTATTGAATTTTGGCTAGATGGTGAGAACAGAATCCACGAGAGATTAAAATACAAGAAGGATAACTCTGGGAACTGGATAAAGTCTTTATTAAGTCCTTAAAAATTTCTTGATAAACTAAATGATGTTAATCTTTTAAGAATATTTTTTTCTTCAGAATCTTTAAATACACTTAGAGAATTTGAGGCTAAATTTATATAGTGCTGTGCTTTTTGATAGCATTCCTGAATTATTTTATACTTATTTATAAGAGCAATAATTTCATTAAAGTCATCTTTTGTTCTCAACTCTTTTTTAAATATATTTGATAAAATTTTCTTTTCATCATTTCCTAATTTTTGAAAAAGTAAAATTATTGGTAAAGTAATTTTTCCTTCAAAAAAATCTTGACCTATTTTTTTACCAAATAGTTTGAGCTCAGCATTATAGTCTAGTGTATCATCTGCTATTTGAAAAGTTAATCCCAAGTTTCTTCCATAAAATTCTAAAGCATCTTTTTCTTTATTTTCTGCATCAGATAAAATTGCACCAACTTTAGTTGCTGCTGCAAACAACTCAGCAGTTTTAGCTGAGATTATTTTTAAATATGTTTCTTCCAGCATATCAACTTCACTTTTGTGTTGAAGTTGCAATACTTCTCCTTGAGCAATTTTAGATGAAGTGGAAGATAATAATTTTAAAACTTCTAGGTTTCCATCTTCTACCATCATTTCAAAACATCTGCTCAATAGATAATCTCCTATTAAAACTGAGGAATGATTACCCCAAACTTTGTTTAAAGTTTCTTTTCCTCTTCTAACAGTACCCTCATCAATTACATCATCATGCATCAATGTTGCGCTATGAATTAATTCAACACACGCAGCTAAATTAATATCTCTAGAGCCTTTAGAGTAACCGCATAATTTTGCACTACCTAAAGTTAGTAAAGCTCTTAGTCTTTTTCCTCCAGTTTCTATGTGATAATCTGTCATTTTTTGAACCAGCTGTACGCTACTAGATAATTTTGATTTTATTTTTTCTTCGGTTAAAACCAGTTTTTCTTCAACCGAGTCTTTAAGCTGAAAATATGAATCATTTATTTGATTTTTAAGCTGTACAACTGTTCCCATAAGATTTTTAAATTAGTATAATTTGTTTATATATATTACTTATCAATTGACGCACCAGTTTCTTCAATTATAAGTAGTCTTTATATTCAATAAATAATTCTATAAGACTTACCTATGTTCTCTTTTTTTAAAAAGAAAAAAATTGTTGCTCACTTAAAATTAAGTGGGGTTATTGGTAATGCAGGAAAATTTAAACAAGGTATTGATTTTGCAGGTCAAGAAGATCTAATTAAAAAGGCTTTTTCTTTGAAAAAAGCGGCATGTGTTGCTATATCAATCAATTCTCCAGGAGGATCACCAGTTCAATCTCATTTAATCTACAGCTTTATTAGACAACAAGCAAAAAAACACAAAAAAAAAGTTATTGTATTCGCTGAAGACGTAGCAGCTTCTGGAGGCTATTTGATTTCTTGTGCTGGGGACGAAATTTATGCAAATTCAAGTTCAATAATTGGATCCATAGGAGTGATATATTCTTCTTTTGGATTTACAGAGTTGATAAAAAAAATTGGGGTTGAAAGAAGAGTTCATACTGCTGGCAAAAACAAAAGTACACTTGATCCATTTTTAGAAGAAAAAAACGAGGATATTGAAAGATTAAAAAATATTCAATTGGATCTTCATAAAGACTTTATAGATGTTGTTGAAAAAAGTAGAGGATCAAAATTAAACAAATCTGATGTAGAACTTTTTTCAGGTGAGTTTTGGTCAGGAAGTAAAGCAAAAAATTTAGGATTGATTGATGAAATAGGTAACGCACATGAAATATTAAAAGATAAATTTGGTGAGGATGTAATTATTAAAAAATTTGAAAAATCAAAAGGATGGTTAAGTCAAAAACTTTCTTCATCTAGCAATCAAGTAGATCAAATAGCAAGTATTTTAGATGAAAGATCAATTTGGCAAAGATATGGTTTCTAAAGCAAAAAAAGAAAAAAAAAAAATTCAAACATTCCAAGATATAATTTTAAATCTTCAGAAATTTTGGAGTAAAAAGGGATGCATTATTCTTCAGCCTTACGATATGGAGGTTGGTGCAGGAACCTTTCATCCAGCTACTACCCTAAGATCACTAGGAACTAAACCATGGAAAGCAGCTTACGTACAACCATCAAGAAGACCCACAGATGGAAGATATGGAGATAACCCAAACAGGTTACAACACTATTATCAATTTCAAGTTTTAATCAAACCTTCTCCTGAAAATATAAAAAAACTTTATTTAAATAGTTTGTCTACTATAGGAATAGATCATGATGATCATGATATAAGGTTTGTTGAGGATGATTGGGAAAGTCCAACATTAGGTGCCGCAGGATTGGGATGGGAAGTCTGGTGTGATGGAATGGAAATTACTCAATTCACCTATTTTCAACAAATGGCTGGATTTGATTGTAAACCTGTATCAGTTGAAATCACTTATGGCTTAGAAAGAATTTGTATGTTCACCCAAAAAGAAAAAAATGTTTATGATTTATTGTGGAATGATGAAGGTGTAAAATATCACGAAGTATTTCATCAAGCTGAAAAAGAATTTTCAGCATACAATTTTGAACATGCGAATGTAGAAACACTTTTGAAAATGTTTGAAATGCATGAGTCTGAGGCAAAAGATTTGGTAGAAAAAAAAATTTCATTACCAGCATATGATCAATGTTTAAAAGCCAGTCATGTGTTTAATATTCTAGATGCAAGAGGTGCAATCAGTGTCGCACAAAGAGCTGGTTATATTGCTAGAATAAGAGATATTACAAAATCTGTAGCAGGCATTTGGTTAGATAGTCAAAAATAATGTCAGAGTTTTTTTTAGAATTATTTAGTGAAGAAATACCTTCAAATCTTCAACAAAATTTAAGGGAAGACTTACTTAAAAGTTTTAATGATTTATTTTTAGAAAAATCAATTTTATTTAAAAAAAGCTCGTCATATTCAACACCAAACAGACTAGTGGTATTATTTGAAGGTGTTCAAAAAAATGTTGTACTAAAATCTGAAGAGATTAAAGGTCCAAATATAAAGTCAACAGAGGCGGCACTCGAGGGGTTTGTTAGGTCAAATAAAATCTTAAAAAAGGATCTCTACCAAAAGAAAACCGACAAAGGAGAATTTTATTTTTTCAAGACAAAATCAAAAAAATTTTACACACATGAATTATTAGAGGAATTGATCCCAATATTATTAAATAAAATTCAATGGAAAAAATCAATGTATTGGGGAACTTTTGACCTAAATTGGGGCAGACCTTTAAAGTCAATTCTATCTGTATTTGATAAAAAAAAGTTAAATTTTAATTTTCATCACCTAAAATCTTCTAACTCAACTTTTATTGATAAAGAATTTGAGGAAAATAAAAAGTCTTTCTTAGAATTTAAAAATTATAAAAGTTTTTTTAAAAAAATTGACATTATCGTTGATCATAATGAAAGAAAAAAATTAATAGAAAAAAAATTTAACAATATATTAAAAAATAAAAATATTAAGATCCAATATAATCCTAGATTACTTAATGAGGTTGTAGATTTAACAGATCAACCAAATATTCTTCTTTGTGAATTTGATAAGAAATTTTTAAATATTCCAAAAGAAATATTAATTATTACCATGCAATACCATCAAAAATATTTCCCTATATTTGATAATAAAGAAAATATTACCAATGAGTTTTTAGTAGTTGCAAACAAAAAAGATAAAAAGGGATTAATTAAATTAGGAAATGAAAGAGTAGTTGAAGCAAGATTAAGTGACGCAGAATTTTTTTGGAAAAAAGATAAATCTCAAAATATGGTCAAAAAAGTTACTGATTTAAAATCAATGAATTATTTTAGAGGATTGGGAAGTTATTTTGATAAAGCTCAAAGAATGAGAAAATTGGGTGGAATGATATCTGATGAACTTTTAATCAGTAAAGAAAAAGTTGAATTATCAGCATCAATTTGTAAAGTTGATTTATTATCAGAGTTAGTGGGTGAATTCCCAGAACTACAAGGTGTGATGGGAGGTTATTTTGCTATTGCACAAGGTTTTGATAAAGATTTGGCTTTGGCCATAAGTGAGCAATATTTACCTTCAGGTTCAGGCTCAAGAGTCCCAAAAAAACCATTTAGTATAGCTCTCTCTTTAACTGATAAGATAGATACTTTGGTTGGTTTTTTTGGTTTAAATCAAAAACCAACAAGCTCCAAAGATCCATATGCTCTAAGAAGATTAGCATTAGGAGTAATAAGAATAATAGTTGAAAATAAAAAAGATTTTAAAATAAAAGATTTAATTAATTATTCTTTAAGCCTGTATTTAGATCAAGGATTTAAAATTGATAATCAATCTTTACAAAACGAGTTATCAGATTTTTTAATGGATAGATTAAAATATCACATGAAGGAAGAAAATATTAGAAATGATATAATTCAAGCATCAACCAGTTCTTTTAATTTAGATCAATCTGTTATTATTTTTAATAAAGCTAAACATTTAAATAAAATTATTAACAAACCAGATGGTTTAAATATTATTGCAAGCTATAAAAGAGCTTCAAACATTTTAGATGGTGAATTAAAAAATAATAAAATAGAATTATCAAATACAACTGACCCTGGTATTTTTAAAACTGAGTTCGAAAAAAACCTTTTTAAAAAAATTAGTGAATTAAGGAAATATTTTTCAGGCATTAATAAAGATGAAAATTATGTTCAAACATTGGACAATTTAGCTAGTGTTAAAAGAGAGGTTTTTGAATTTTTTGACAATGTAATTGTGAACGAAGATGATCCGGTCATAAAGAAGAATAGGCTGGAACTAATCCAAATGATGTGTAAAACGTTCAACAATTATGTTAATTTTTCTCTAATCGACTCTCATTAATGAAAAAACTTATATTAAACTTTAATTCTAAGGATAGTAAAAAAATTAAAAATCACAAAAACTTTTTAGGAGGAAAAGGTGCTAATCTTTCTGAAATGGGAAAAATGGGTCTTCCAGTGCCTCCTGGTTTTACAATATCTACAAAAGTTTGTGAAATTTTTTATAAGGATAAAAAAAAATTAAATAAAAATATAATTTCTCAAATTAAAAAAGAATTAAAATTAATCGAAAAAGATGTTTCTAAGAAATTTGGGGACTTAAAAAATCCACTTTTGTTGTCTGTGCGTTCTGGTGCAAGAGTATCAATGCCAGGTATGATGGATACTATTCTAAATTTGGGTCTAAACGATAAAACAGTCAAAGCTTTAGCAATTAAAGCTTCAAATGGAAGATTTGCTAAAGACAGTTATAGAAGATTCATTCAAATGTACGGTAATGTTGTAATGGGTGTAGAAGGTTATCATTTTGAGGAATTAATTGAAAATTATAAACTTACGAAAGGTGTTTTGCTAGATACAGATTTAGATGAAAGTGATTGGGATGGATTAATTGAAGATTTTAAAAGAACAGTAAGAGAAAAAGCAAAAAAAGATTTTCCTCAAGATGTTTATGAACAATTGATAGGAGCAATAAGTGCAGTATTTTTATCGTGGGAAAGTAATAGAGCAAAAGTTTATAGAAAATTAAATCAAATCCCAGCCGAGTGGGGAACTGCTGTAAATGTTCAATCAATGGTTTTTGGAAACATGGGTGATGATTGTGCAACAGGAGTTGTGTTTACAAGAAATCCATCAGATGGATCAAATGAAATATATGGTGAGTATTTAATTAATGCGCAAGGCGAAGATGTTGTAGCGGGTACAAGGACACCTCAATACATAACAAAAAAAGCTAGAAGAGATGCTAAAGTAAAAGAATTATCAATGGAAGAATCTATGCCTAAAGTCTTTAAAGAACTTCAAAAAATTTTGAAAAAATTAGAGTTTCATTACAAAGATATGCAAGACGTAGAGTTTACAGTTGAAAATAGTAAACTATGGATGCTTCAAACAAGATCAGGAAAAAGAACAGCAAAATCTGCAGTCAGGATTGCAGTTGATATGGTTAAAGAAAAATTAATTTCCAAAAAGGAAGCTGTATTAAGAATTGACCCAAAATCTTTAGATACACTTTTGCATCCTACTTTGGATGAAAAAAGTTCAATTAATGTAATAGCAAATGGATTGCCAGCATCACCAGGTGCAGCCAGTGGTAAAGTTGTATTTAGCTCAGAAGAGGCTGAAAGATTAACCGCAATGATGCAAGATACAATTTTGGTAAGAGTAGAGACCTCTCCAGAAGATATTCAAGGAATGCATGCTGCTAAAGGAATTTTGACTGCTAGAGGAGGAATGACAAGTCATGCGGCTGTTGTTGCAAGAGGTATGGGTAGACCATGTGTTTCAGGATCGAGTGAAATTGATATAAACTATGAAAATAAATCCTTTAAAACCTCTTCAATGGAGATTAAAGAAGGAGAGCTAATCACTATTGATGGCTCAACAGGAAGAATTATTGCTGGAAGTGTTTCAACTGTGAAGCCTGAAATATCTGGTGATTTTTCCAAGTTAATGTCTTGGGCAGATAGCTTTAGAAAATTAAAAGTAAGAACAAATTCTGAGACCCCAAAAGATTCCAAAACAGCAAAAGATTTTGGTGCAGAGGGTATTGGATTATGTAGAACTGAACATATGTTTTTTGATGAAGAACGAATTTTGTCTGTAAGAGAAATGATATTATCTAAAACAAAAGAAGACAGAGAAATAGCATTACAAAAACTGTTACCGCATCAAAGAAAAGATTTTATAGATATTTTTAAAATTATGTATGGATTACCAGTAACAGTTAGACTTTTAGACCCACCGTTACATGAATTTTTACCACGTACAGAAAAAGAAATTAATGAGGTTGCTAATATAGTTAATCTCCCAGTTAAAGAAGTTGAGTCAAGAATTGAAGAGCTCCATGAACAGAATCCTATGTTAGGTCATAGAGGATGTCGTCTGGGAATATCTTTTCCTGAAATTTATGAAATGCAATGCAGAGCAATATTTGAGGCTTTGGCTTACCTCAAAAAAAGCAAAACTAAATCTGCATTTCCTGAAATAATGATACCTTTAGTATCCACAGAGGCTGAGATAAAAATTATGAAAGATTTAGTAATTAGAATCGCAAGTCAGGTTCAGAAAGAACACAATTTAAAAATAGAATTTTTAGTAGGAACGATGATTGAATTACCTAGAGCGGCAATAAAGGCAAAGGAGATTGCTAAGCATGCAGAATTCTTTAGTTTTGGAACAAATGATTTAACTCAGACTACTTTTGGAATCAGTAGAGATGATAGTGGTAAATTTTTAAATGATTATTTAGAAAACAAAATTTTTTCTGTTGATCCCTTTGTTTCAATAGATGAAGGCGTATCGGACTTGGTTAAAATAGCAATAGAAAAAGGAAGAAAACAAAACAAAAATCTAAAGTTAGGTATTTGTGGAGAGCATGGGGGAGATCCGCATAGTATATTTTTTTGTTCTAAAGCAGGGTTGAATTATGTTTCTTGTTCACCTTATAGAGTTCCTGTTGCAAGGTTGGCTGCTGCTCAAGCTGAAATTAAAAAAAATCAAATTAATAAGTAAGGGGCGTTCTGTTGCCAGGTGCCCCAGACCCCGTTTGCTTAATTAACTAAGTTAATTAGGCAGCAAGTGCGTAACTTTCGTTAGCAATTATAAATTAGCCCGTTACGGTGGAACAATCCCGAACGAAAGAATAGCCTTTAGTCACCCGTCGAATCTATTTCACCCCCATAAGTTGTAATGGTGGAGGTGGTGGGTACTGCCCCCACGTCCGCAATGGTTATTACGAAATTCGTTTATCGTCGTAGTTGGAAAACCAACATTATTAATATAAAAGTAATTACAACAGATTCAATAACAATCATGAAATTAACTAAAGAACAACAACAAGAAATAAAAAATCAACAATCTCAAAGCAATCAAACAAAAAGAGTTACAGCTCCTGAACTTGAAAAAATCCTGTATGAAGCAATTCCAGCTTTAGATCATGGTTTTGTAAGAGTAGTCGATTATATGGGTGATGATACATCCATAGTTCAATCAGCAAGAGTTTCTTATGGAAAAGGAACAAAACAAGTTTCAACCGACAAAGGTTTGATTAAATATTTAATGAGACATTGGCACAGTACACCATTTGAAATGTGTGAAATAAAATATCATATTAAACTTCCTATATTTATAGCCAGACAATGGATTAGACATAGAACTGCTAATGTAAATGAATATTCTGCAAGATATTCAATTCTGGATAAGGAATTTTATTTGCCATCAAAAGAAAATTTAGCTGCCCAATCAATCAGCAATAGACAAGGTAGAGGTGGTGTTTTGGAGGGAAAACAGGCAGAGGAAGTTTTAGAACTTCTAAAAAGCGATGCAGAGAGAACTTATGATAATTATGAGACTATGCTTAACGAAAGATATGATGGTTCAACAATTGATGAAAACAAAAAAGGTTTAGCAAGAGAACTTGCAAGAATGAACCTAACTCTAAATACTTACACACAATGGTATTGGAAAACTGATCTTTTAAATTTAATGAATTTTTTAAGATTAAGAGCTGATCATCATGCGCAATACGAAATTAGAGTTTATGCAAATATTATGTTGGATACATTAAAAAAATGGGTTCCAATAACATATGAAGCTTTTATGGATTATAGAGTTGGAGGTACAGAAGTTTCTGCAAAAGGTAAGTTGGTCATACAAAAACTTATTAAGGGCGAGGAAATTGACTTAGAAAGTTCTGAATTATCAAAAAGGGAATGGAACGAATTGATGGAAGCTTTTAGTTTAAAAGATAAAATAATTAATTAACAAATATTCGTGTAAATTAATTTTTATAAAATCTAAACAACTAATGAATTTTTAACAAAATAAATTAATAAAATAATTTAATTAGATGAAAAAGATTACATTTTTAATAACAGTCTATAATGAGTGTTTAACAGTTAAGGATGCGATCCAAGAAATTTTGTCTTTAAAATATGAAAATAAAGAGATAATAATTATTGATAATGCATCAATAGACGGAAGCCAAGAAATTATAAAACAATTTAAAAATATTAATTTAGTTTTAAGAGAGAAAAATCTTGGTTATGGATCAACAGTCATGGAAGG
The DNA here is from genome assembly GCA_902536005.1 of uncultured Pelagibacteraceae bacterium. Taxonomy (GTDB): domain Bacteria; phylum Pseudomonadota; class Alphaproteobacteria; order Pelagibacterales; family Pelagibacteraceae; genus Pelagibacter. Next base: position 9,795 of record CACAVT010000012.1, on the reverse strand, counting down.
ATTAAATTTAGCTACTGGCGATTATCTTTACGTGCATAACTCTGATTTAGAGTATGACCCTTTAAATGCAATTGAGATGTTAATGCTTGCTGAAAGAGAAAACCTTGATGTTGTATTTGGTTCAAGATTAAAAAAAAGATATGAATTAATAAAGAACTTAAAAAGTAACCCTGCCTTTCTGGCAACCTATTTAACAACTTTCTTAATTAATGTTTTATATAAAAAAAAATTTACAGACATAATTGGATCTAAACTTTATAAAACTGATAAGATTAAAAAAGTTAAAGCTGATTTTTTGCATGAGGGTTTTGACTTTGGATTTGTAAGTAGACTTTGCAAAGAAAAATATAATATTGGAGAAATTTTTGTAAATTATAAACCCAGAGAAAATTTTTCAGACAAAAAAATTAAATGGTATCATATGTTTGTAGCTTTATTTGCAATTTTTAAAGTAAAAATTTTATAGAAATTTTAATTTAATCTTTACTTTTTCTTTCTGAAATCATTATTTTTTTTAAATCTTTTCTATCTATAAATGGGTATAAATCCTCCAAAGGGGATGTTGACATTTTTCCATTTTGATTAATTTGAGATGTTAATTTTGGATAAAGATGTCTTTTAGGGTCGATTTTAACTTCTATTACTTCAGCTTTATCTGATTTAAGTATTGAATTTAATTTTGAATTTAATTCTAAATTATTTTTTATACAGCTATATTTCAAACCATAAGAATTAACTATTTTTTCAAAATTCGGCATCATAACACCACTTCCTTCGGAAGACCCCACATATCTTTTTTTAAAATAAGTGTCTTGGGTGACTCTAATTGCATGATAACCTTTATTTTGAAAAACAAAAATCTTAACTTTTAAATTATTTGCTTTTATTGTTTGAAGTTCTTGAACATTTAGTTGAAATCCACCGTCTCCTACTATTGTAATAGCTCTTTTTTTGTTCATAGAAAAAGATGAACCTATTGTACTTGGCAATCCAAATCCCATTGAGGCCATACCTTTAGCGGTAAATACTCTTTGGTTTTTTTTTGACTCAAAAGTTTGACCAGAAACTGTAAAACAAGAACCAGACGAACCCAATGAAACTATTTCATTTTCTCTTAATTTTTCTGATAGTTTTTTTACAAAAAAGTATGGATTAACAAATTTATCCTTTTTTATTGATTTATAACTAGGTGCTATTGGATAAATTCTTTTTATGTTTTTACAATAAACTTCCCAATCTAAATATTTTTTATTAAATTTGTTTTTTTTTAATTTAGTGCTTAATTTTTCAATAAATTTTTTTGCATCACTTTTAATAAAATTGTCAATCTTAAGATTTGGTTTTTTGGACTCGTTTATATCCAAGTCAACCATATCTAAAATTGCATTACGCGCAAAAGCCTTTACATTATATCCAGTATGCTGAACTCCTAAACGAGCTCCAATTGAGAGTATATAATCTGCATTTTGTATAATAAAATTTGGATATCTTGGACCATATGAGTTAGCTCTACCAAAATAATATTTATTTTTTTCAGGAATCAAATCTATAGAATTCCAAGTTGTTTGACATGGAATTTTATACTCTTTAATAAATTTCCTAGCATTTTTTTTTGCTCCAGATAAATAAACCCCATGTCCAAATAAAATTAAAGGTCGTTTTGAATTTTCTAATCTTTTTATAACATTCTTAATCTTTTTTTCTTTTGGATTTGGATTTAAATTCAATTTTCTAAAGTTATTTAAATAAAAATTTTTATTTTTCTTTATTTGAATTTGAGAATTTTGTATATCCAAAGGAATATCAAGCCACACTGGTCCTGGCCTACCATTTTTTGCTAAAAAACAAGATTTTTCTAGTTCATACTGTACATTATTAATATTATTTAAGTTAGCTGCATACTTTGTTGTTGATTTAACTGAGCTTATTATGTCAAATTCTTGAAATCCAAGTTGTCTTATATTCATTTTTTTTTTTGAGAATAAAGTAGAAACTTGTCCTGAAATTACTATCATTGGAACGCTGTCCATATAAGCTGCCGTTACACCTGTTATGGCATTTGTGGCTCCAGGACCTGATGTTACTAAACATATACCAATTGAGTTTATTGTTCTTCCATAAGCGTTAGCAGCTATAGATGCGGCTTGCTCATGATGCATTGGGACTAAATTAAATTTACTTTTGCCCGCAGAGTCAAGTAGATGCATCATACCACCACCCGATAAAAGAAAAATATGTTTAGAACCTGAAGTTTTATAAAGATAGTCCCAAATATAATCTGATACTTTCATAAAAAAACTAGTTTGAATGATTTAATATATAATTTTTTTTCATAAACAATCTTTTCTTTAAGTATTCTTAATTTTATTTAATTATCAACAATATAAATATTAAAACTATTTAATTTAATTTAATTTATTTAATGAGATAAATATTTCTTATCTTTTTGGCAAAATCTAAATATATTTTTGATATTTCGTGTTCCGGGTAAGCTTCTACAATTGGCTTTCCTTCATCTCCAGATTTACCAACTTCGGGATTGATTGGTATTTCACCTAAAAATTCTTTTTCAAATTCCTCTGCAGTTTTTTTAACCCCACCTTCTCCAAAAATTTTATATTTTTTTCCATCATCTCCAATGAAGAAACTCATGTTATCAACTAAACCTAAAATTTTAACTCCGAGTTTATCAAACATTTTAATTCCTCTTTTTACGTCTAGAAGAGCTACTTCTTGAGGTGTACTTACAATTATTGCACCATCCATTTTTATTTCTTGAGAAAATGTAAGTTGAGTATCGCCAGTTCCTGGAGGCATATCAACGATAATAAAATCTAAATCTTTCCAATTTACTTTCTGAGTAAAAGTTTTAATTGCACTTGTCACCATAGGACCACGCCATATCATTGGAGTTTGTTGATCAGCTAAAAAACCAATCGACATACACTGAATTTCATATTTTATAATTGGATCTAATTTTTGACCATCACTTTTTGGTTTTTCGTTAATATCAAACATTTTAGGAATTGATGGACCATAAATATCTGCATCTAGAAGACCAACTTTGCATCCAACTTTTTTCAAAGCTAAAGCAAGATTCGTTGCAAATGTAGATTTTCCAACACCACCTTTTGCGCTAGATATGGCTATAGTAAACTTTGTGCCTAGAATAGGATTTTTAGTGAATTTTTTAGGCTCTAGCTTACTTTTCATTGCGGCACTAAGTTCAGGCTTTTTATCAGTCATAAAAGCATCATTACTTGTTTTTTGGAATAAAGACACTATATACTTTGGCATATGTCAGACGATTTTAAAGGTCAAAGTCCATGGGGAGCACCTCCTGGTGGAGGAGGTAGCGGCAATGGATCAGGCAGAGGTCCGACACCACCAAACATTGACGAATTAATTAGAGATCTTCAAGATAAAATTAAAAGATTTTTACCTGGTGGAAAAACTTCAGGTGGAAAATCAATAAGCCTAATTTTGTTAGTTTTAGTTTTTGTATGGTTAGCGAGCGGGCTTTATAGAGTATTACCCGATGAACAAGGCGTTGTATTAAGATTTGGTAAATTTGTAAAAACTACACAGCCTGGTTTGAACTATCATATACCTTTTCCTGTTGAAACTGTTCAAACACCGAAAGTCACTAAGGTAAATAGAATGGATATAGGATTTAGATCTGAAAGAGACAGTGGCTTCTCTACTGGTGGCGGTGTTGCTGATGTACCACAGGAAAGCTTAATGTTAACTGGAGATGAAAATATTGTTAATATAGACTTTTCAGTATTTTGGGTAATTAAAGACGCTGGTAATTTTTTATTCAAAATTCAAGATCCAGAGGGCACAGTTAAAGCAGCTGCTGAAACTGCAATGAGAGAAGTAATTGCCAAAAGTGATATTCAACCAATTTTGACCGAAGGAAGATCAAAAATTGAGCTCGAAACCCAAGAAATTATTCAAACTATTTTAGATGATTATGAAAGTGGAATTCAAATTACACAAGTTCAAACTCAAAAAGCCGACCCACCTGATCAAGTAATTGATGCGTTTAGAGATGTACAGGCTGCAAGAGCAGATATGGAAAGATCTAAAAACGAGGCTGAGGCTTACGCTAACGATGTAATACCAAGAGCAAGAGGGGAAGCACAAAAAATTTTACAAGCAGCTGAAGCATATAAAAAAGAAGTTGTTGCTAAAGCAGAGGGTGAAGCAAGCAGATTTATAGCAATTTACAATGAGTATAAAAATGCAAAAGCAGTTACTCAAGAGAGAATGTATTTAGAAACTATGGAAAAAGTTTTAGCAGATATAGATAAAGTAATTATAGAAAAAAATGCAGGTTCAGGAGTAGTTCCATACTTACCTTTGCCTGAATTAAAAAAGAAAGCGACGAATTAAAATGAAGGCTGGAAAAATATTAGCAGGAGTATTAGTTGCGATTGGAGTTATAGCTTTTTTATCAGTAATTATAGTTAAAGAGGTTAACCAAGCAATCATTCTTCAATTTGGTGATCCAAAAAGAATTATAATGAAGCCAGGATTAAACTTTAAAATTCCATTTATTCAAAACGTTGTTTACTTAGATAAAAGAATTTTAAATTTAGATGCTCCGCCTGAAGAGGTTATTGCATCAGATCAGAAACGTTTGATTGTGGACGCATTTGCAAGATTTCAAATTGTTGATCCACTGAAGTTTTATATTTCAGTTGGAAATGAAAGAGTTGCAAGATCAAGATTATCGACAATTATCAATTCAAGGATAAGAAATGTATTAGGTCAAGAAGAGTTACAAACATTGTTATCTAAAGATAGATCTAAGCAAATGGCTTTGATTAAAGAGGGTGTAAATAATGAAGCACAAAATTTTGGAATTAACATTGTTGATGTCAGAATTAAAAGAGCAGATTTACCCCAAGCTAACAGTGATGCAATTTATAGAAGAATGCAGACTGAAAGGGAAAGAGAAGCAAAAGAATTTAGAGCAAAAGGTGCAGAGATGGCAGTTACAATTACATCAACCGCTGACAAAGAAGTTACTGTAATTTTAGCAGATGCTCAAAAGCAATCTGAGATTATGAAAGGTGAGGGTGATGGAGAAAGAAACAAAATATTTGCTGACGCCTTTGGCCAAGATCCTGAATTTTTTGCCTTCTATAGAGCTATGCAGGCATATGAAAAAGCCCTTATTGGTGGTGAGACTTCTTTAATTTTATCACCTGATAGTGAATTTTTTAAATTTTTTGGAAATATAAAACCTGAAATCCAACAATAACTCTTAAATGCGCGAGCTAGTTATAGCTTTTGGTCTTTTCTTATTTATGGAGGGAATTTTGTACGCCTTATTTCCAGCAAAAATGAAAAGTATGTTGAAAAAATTAGAACTTGTTAAAGATAGTCAGCTTAGATCAGGTGGACTTATTTTTGCAGGAATTGGTTTTATAATTATTTATTTTATTAAGATTTAATATGAGAAAAATTAAAATTGTATTTTTAACAATAATTTTATCATTCACCTTTTTATTAAATGTAAACTCAAAACCAGTTCCTGCATCATTCGCAGATCTTGCTGAAAAATTAATGCCATCGGTAGTAAATATATCTACAACAACTACTGTAGTAACTAACACCAATCCTTTTCCTTTTCAATTTCCGCCGGGATCTCCTTTTGAGGATATGTTTAAAGAATTTGGAACACCTCAGGAAAGACAATCAGCTGCTTTAGGTTCTGGGTTTATAATAGATGAGAAAGGAATTGTGGTTACGAATAATCATGTTATCCAAGATGCTGACGACATTATTGTTAGGGTAAATGGTGACCAGGAATTTAAAGCTAAAGTTCTAGGTGCTGACCCATTAATGGATATTGCTGTTTTACAATTAGAAACAGATGAAAAGTTTATCCCGGTTGCATTTGGTGACTCTGATAAAGCAAGAATTGGAGATTGGGTTTTAGCAATTGGAAATCCGTTTGGTTTAGGTGGAACTGTTACTGCTGGAATTATTTCAGCAAGAAATCGATCAATTGGTTTATCACGATATGAAGATTTTATTCAAACAGATGCTTCTATAAATTCTGGTAATTCAGGTGGACCTTTGTTTGATATGGAGGGAAATGTAATTGGAATTAATACAGCAATTCTTGGACGTAATGGTTCTATTGGAATTGGATTTTCTATACCGTCCAATAGTGCACAAATCGTAATTAAACAATTAATTGAATTTGGTGAAACAAAAAGAGGTTGGCTGGGTGTTAGAATTCAAGATGTGACAAAAGAAATTGCTGAAGTTGAAAAATTAGACAAAGCAAGAGGGGCATTAGTTGCAAGTGTTGCTGAAAATAGTCCTTCAGAAAAAGCAGGAATACAAGCTGGTGATATAATTTTAGAATTTAATGGTGAAAAAATAAATCAAATGAAAGAACTTCCAGCTATAGTTGCTAGAACAGAAGTTGGAAAAAAAGTTGAGGTTAAAGTCTGGAGAGATAAAAAAGAGATAATTAAAAATGTTATTTTAGGAAGATTAGAAACTTCAGATGATTTTAAAATAAGTAAAAATCAAGAACCTAAAAAACAAAATAATGAAGAAATAATTGAAAGTTTAAGAATTGCAGTAAGACCATTAACTAAAGAAGATATTAAAAATAGAAATTTACCAAACCAAACGACAGGACTTGTTATAACAAAAATTGCAAATAACAGCCCAGTAGCAAATTCAATAGAGCTTAATAGTATTATCGTTGAAGCTCAGAAGAAAAGAGTTAAATCTGCAGATGATTTAAGAGATATTACTAAAGAAGTTCTTAATTCAAATCAGAAAACAGTTTTACTTGCTATCTACAACAATCAAAATCAACGAAGATACATCGGTGTTAAGCTAGATTGATCATGGATTTAAAATCCAAGATTATATTAATCTCAGGCCCTACTGCTTCAGGAAAATCAAGTTTCGCAATTAAGTTTGCAAAAAAAGTTAATGGAGAAATTATTAATGCAGATAGTATGCAAGTATACAAACAGCTTAAAATTTTATCGGCTAGACCAGATCCAAAAAATACCAGAAAATAAAACATCATTTATATGGTTTTCATAATGTTACAAAAAACTTCTCAACAGGTGATTGGCTTAAGCTAGTAATTAAAAAAATTGGTGAAGTTCAAAAAAGAAAAAAAACTCCAATTCTGGTTGGAGGTACAGGCTTATACTTTAAAGCTTTAACTGATGGTTTGGTAAAAATACCAAATATTCCATTAAAACTAAGAACGCAAATTAGAGATTTACAAAAAAAACTTGGTCAAAAGAAGTTTTATGAAAAACTATTAAAATTAGATCCATCCTCAGGAGGAAAAATAAACCCTACAGACACTCAAAGATCTATCAGAGCTTATGAAGTAAAAAAGTTTACAAGAAAATCTCTACATGAATGGTTTAAAAACACAAAATCAAACTTCATGGAAGATGATTTTTTTAAAGTTTATATTGATTACCCTAGGCAAGAATTAATTGAGCGGATTAATGTAAGAACAAGTGAGATGATAGAAAATGGAGCGTTAAAAGAAGTAAAAGATTTCATAAAGCTAAGGGTTAGAAAAGATAAAAGCGCTAACAAGGCCATTGGAGTTAATGAAATTAGAGAATATTTGAAAAAACAAAAAGATTTGAATGATACTAAAGAAAAAATAGCCATAAAAACTAGACAATACGCCAAAAGACAAAGTACTTGGGCTAGAGGCAATATGATGAACTGGATGAAGCTAAAGCCAAAAGACTTAAATAATTTTTTGAAAAAAATTTAAAATACTCATTCTTAAACTTGACCAAAGAGCACAACTTCAGCTAGATTGCCTAATGCCAAAATTATTAACTGGAGCAGAAATTGTATTCAAATGTCTTGAGGACCAAAAGGTAGAACATATCTTTGGTTATCCAGGTGGTGCAGTGTTACCAATTTATGATGAATTAAAAAACCATCCTTCTATAAAACATATTTTGGTTAGACACGAACAAGGCGCTGGTCACGCGGCAGAAGGTTATGCTAGATCATCAGGAAAACCAGGTGTAGTTTTAGTTACATCAGGCCCTGGAGCAACCAATGTTGTTACAGCATTAACAGATGCTTATATGGATTCTGTGCCGTTAGTTTGTATTTCTGGCCAGGTTCCAACACATTTAATTGGAACTGATGCTTTCCAAGAATGTGATACTACAGGAATTACAAGACCTTGTACGAAACATAATTGGTTAGTTAAAGATATAAATGATCTTTCAAAAGTTATGCATGAAGCTTTTAGAGTTGCAACAACTGGAAGACCAGGACCAGTTTTAATCGATATTCCGAAAGATATTCAATTTGCAAAAGCGAAATATAAAAAACCAAACAAAGAAAAAAAATTAAACGGAAAATCTCACAATAAATTTTCTCAAGATCAAATTGATGAATTAGTAAAATTATTAAGCAAGTCCAAAAAACCAATCGTTTATAGTGGCGGAGGAGTAATTAATTCAGGTCCAAAAGCAAGTCAGGCTTTAAGAGAATTTGTTGAGCTAACTGGTTTTCCTATAACTTCTACACTTCAAGGACTAGGTGCATACCCTGGCGATGATAATCAATTTTTAGGAATGCTTGGTATGCATGGTACTTATGAAGCAAATAATGCTATGCATGATTGTGATCTTTTAATTAATATCGGTGCAAGGTTTGATGATCGTATTACTGGAAAAATTGATGAGTTTTCACCAAATTCAACAAAGGTTCATATTGATATAGATCCATCATCAATTAATAAAATTATCAAAGTGGATCTTGCAATAGTTGGAGACGTTACTAGTGTAATCAGTAAAATTAATAAAACAATTGCTAAAAGAAAAAATGGTTATAGCAAGTCAAATAAATCAAATATTGCTAAGTGGTGGGAGCAAATTGGAAAATGGAGAGAAAAAGACTCTCTTAATTTTATAAATAGTGATGAAAGCATAAAACCTCAACACGCCGTTCAAAGACTATATGAATTAACTAAGAATAAAGATACTTATGTTACTACCGAGGTTGGACAACATCAAATGTGGGCTGCTCAGCATTACAAATTTAATAAACCAAATAGATGGATGACATCTGGTGGTTTAGGAACCATGGGATATGGGTTGCCAGCAGCAGTCGGAGTTCAAATTGCTCATCCTGAAAAACTCGTAATAGATATTGCAGGAGAGGCTTCAGTATTAATGACCATGCAAGAAATGTCTACGGCAGTTCAATATAATCTTCCTATAAAAATATTTATTTTGAACAATCAATATATGGGAATGGTTAGACAATGGCAGGAGTTGCTTCATGAAAAAAATTATTCTGAGAGTTACTCTGAAGCATTACCAGATTTTATGAAAATGGCAGAGGCATATGGATGCAAAGGAATTAAAGCAGATAATCCATCTGACCTTGATGATAAAATTCAAGAAATGATTGATTATGACGGGCCAGTTATTTTTGATTGCCATGTGGATCCTAATGAAAATTGTTTTCCAATGATTCCATCTGGAAAACCACATAACCAAATGATTTTAGGTCCAAATGATCAAGAGGAAAATAAAATCAAAGGAAAAGGCAAAGCCTTAGTATAATTATAATGCCGAAATCAAAGTCAGCTTACAGCATACCGACGAAGAAACAAAAACCAGATACATATATTTTTGTAGTATGGGTAGATAATGAGGCTGGAGTTTTGGCAAGAGTAGTCGGTTTATTTTCTGGTCGTGGATACAATATCGAGTCATTAGCAGTTGCTGAGGTTGATGCAGTAAAAAA
>CACAVT010000011.1 GCA_902536005.1 uncultured Pelagibacteraceae bacterium | reverse complement strand
CTTTAATGTATAAAAAAATTAGATCTCATCCCAGTGTTTACAAAATTTATGGAAATAAATTAGTAAACGAAAAATCTATAACTGAAGAATTATTAAATCAAAATGTTAAATCATTTAAAGATTTACTTGATGAACAATACAAAAGTGCAAAAGATTATAAACCTAAAATAGAATGGTTTGAGGGAACATGGTCAAGATATAAACCTGAAAGAGGTAAAGATAAGAGGGGTATTACAGGTTTCGATGAAAATAAATTAAAAATAATCTCAGGTAAAATAAATGGTATTCCTGAGGAAAAAAATATTCACAAGACTATCTCTAAAATATTTAATGCCAGAAAAGAAAGTATCGAAAAAGGTACTGGAATTGATTGGTCTTCAGCTGAATCTTTAGCTTTTGGATCTTTGCTAGAAGAGGGATATCCAGTTAGGCTTGTAGGACAAGACTCTGGAAGAGGAACATTCAGTCAAAGACATTCTGTTTTAAGAAATCAAATAGACAATTCTAGGTACATTCCACTGAATAATATTTCTAAAAATCAAAAGCAATTTGAAGTAGTAGATAGTTTTTTATCTGAACTTGCGGTTTTAGGTTTTGAATATGGTTATAGTCTAGTAGAGCCAAACACACTTACTCTTTGGGAAGCTCAATTCGGTGACTTTGCTAATGGAGCTCAAGTAGTAATTGATCAATTTATTGCATCTGGTGAGAGAAAATGGAATAGAGCATCTGGTATAGTAATGTTGTTACCTCACGGATATGAAGGACAAGGACCAGAACATTCTTCAGCAAGATTAGAAAGATTTTTACAACTATGCTCAAATGATAATATGCAAGTAATGAACTGCACAACCCCAGCAAATTATTTTCATGCTTTAAGAAGACAAATGCATAGGAGTTTCAGAAAGCCACTAATCATAATGACTCCAAAATCACTATTAAGAAATAAATATTGTGTTTCAAGTTTAGAAGATTTTAACAAAAAAAATACTTTCCATAGAGTACTGTGGGATCATGCTATAGATCCTAAGTCTAAAGGATTTATTAAACTAAAAGAAAGTTCTAAAATAAGAAAAGTAATTCTTTGTTCTGGAAAAGTATATTTCGATTTATTAGACGCCAGAGAAAGGCTCAAAAGAGATGATGTAGTGATGTATAGAATTGAACAATTGTATCCATTTCCAGCAAAAGCTTTAGTTAAGGAGCTAAAACCATATGCTAAAAATGCTGAATTCTTTTGGTGTCAAGAGGAACCAAAAAATATGGGTGCTTGGTTTTCAGTTAGAGATTATATCCAATGGACATTAGACACTTTAAAGGCTAATAATAATAAAATTTCTTATATAGGAAGAAGCCCAGACGCAACTCCTGCAACAGGATATGCCAAAAGGCATAATTCTCAACAACAAGAAATAATTAACAATGTATTTGATTAATTTTAATGAGTGAAAAAATAGTAGTACCAGTTCTTGGTGAAAGTATAACAGAGGCGACTGTTGCAAAATGGTTAAAAAAAGCAGGTGATACAGTCGAAGTGGATGAGCCTATTGTAGAACTTGAGACAGACAAAGTAAACTTAGAGGTGCCATCTCCAATTTCTGGTGTGTTAACTGAGATAAATTCACAAGATGGATCAGTCGTTGAAGTAGGAGCATTATTAGGCTCTGTATCAGCAGAAGGTGGAGGGGTTAAATCTGCGCCAAAAACCCAAAAAGAAATTAAGCAGGAGGAAATAGTTCCTGCAGTGAGTAATGTAATAAAATTAGATGCTAATAAAAAAGAACCAAAAGTATTTGAAGAAAAAGATATAGAAAAACCCAAAGAGAAACCATTGGTTTTAACTGAGGAAGTTAAACCAGATATTGCTCCAAAAAGAAATGTTAATCTAACCTTGTCTCCAGCAGTGAGAAAAATAGTAACTGAAAATAATATCGATATTAATTCAATTCAAGGTTCAGGAAAAGATGGGAGAGTTTTAAAAGGAGATTTAATAAGTTTGATGGGTGCAAATCCAAAACCATCTGAAAGAAAAATTCAATATGGTGAAGAAGAGCGAATTAAAATGACCAGGTTGAGACAGACTATTGCAAAAAGATTAAAGCAAGCTCAAGAGAATGCCGCTCTTTTAACAACATTTAATGAAGTTGATATGAGTAGCGTAATGGAAATGAGGAAAGAAAATCAGGAGGATTTCCACTCTCGTTATGGAATAAAATTAGGATTTATGTCTTTCTTTGTAAAAGCATGTGTGGTTGCTTTAAAAAATTTCCCTGCTGTGAATGCTGAAATAGATGGTGATGAGATAATATATAAAAATTATTACAATATTAGTTTTGCTGTTGGAACAGATAAAGGTTTGGTTGTTCCAGTTTTAAGAAATGCAGATGAATTATCTTTTGCTGATATAGAAAAGAATATTAAAGAAATTTCAGAAAAAGCACGAGATGGAAAATTAACTATTGAAGATCTTCAGGGAGGAACATTTACAATAAGTAATGGAGGTGTGTATGGGTCTATGCTTTCAACACCAATACTGAATTTACCTCAATCTGGTGTGTTGGGAATGCATAATATAGTAGAAAGGCCTGTTGTTGTAGATGGCGAAATCAAAATAAGACCAATTATGTATTTAGCATTATCATATGATCATAGAATTATTGATGGAAAAGAGTCTGTATCTTTCCTTAAAATGATTAAAGAAAACTTAGAAGACCCTAGAAGGTTGTTTTTAGATATTTAAATGTCAGAAAAATTTCAAGTTGTAGTTATTGGAGGTGGGCCAGGCGGTTATGTGTGCGCAATCAGACTTTCTCAATTAGGATTAAAAACTGCATGTATAGAGTCTAGAGGGTCTTTAGGAGGCACTTGTTTAAATGTTGGTTGTATCCCATCAAAAAGCTTACTTAATCTTTCTGAAGAATTTCACAAAGTAAAAAGTTTAGCAAACAAAGGTATTGAAGTTGGTGAAGTAAAATTAAATTTAGACAAAATGATGAAAAGTAAAGATAAAGCTGTAACTGTTCTTACAAAAGGTGTTGAGTTTCTTTTGAAAAAAAACAAAGTTACTTACTTTAAAGGACACGGAAGTTTTAAATCTAAAAATGAAATTTTAGTAAAGGATGATAAAAATAAAGAAACTATCATTCAAACAGAAAAAATAGTTATAGCAACAGGATCAGTTCCAGTTTCATTACCAGGAATAGAAATAGATGAGAAAACAATTGTCTCATCAACAGGTGCTTTAAAGTTAGAAAAGGTACCTAAGAAAATGGTTGTAGTAGGAGGTGGCTATATAGGATTAGAGATGGGATCTGTATGGTCAAGACTTGGAGCAGAGGTGCAAGTTGTTGAATTTTTAGATCATATTACACCTGGAATGGATAAAGAAATCTCTTCAGAATTTATGAAAATTTTAAAAAAACAGGGAATGAAATTTAATATGCAAAATAAAGTTGAAACAATTAAAAAAAATGCAGCTGGTGCAGTGGTCTCAACAGTAGATAAAGATGGTAATAAAAATAATTTTGAGTGTGATGTTGTTTTGATTTCAGTTGGCAGAAAACCTAATACAGATGGTTTGAATTTAGAGTCTATAGGAGTAGATCTTGATGAAAGAAATAGAATTAAAACTGATAAAATTTTTAAGACTAATGTTGAAAATATTTATGCAATAGGCGATGTAATTGTTGGTCCAATGCTTGCACATAAAGCAGAGGACGAAGGTATAGCAGTTGCAGAAAACATAGTTGGTCAATCTGGACATGTAAATTATGATACAATCCCAGGAGTAATTTATACAACACCAGAAGTAGCATCAATCGGTAAAAGTGAGGAACAATTAAAAGAATTAAATAAAAAATATAAAGTAGGGAAATTTTCGTTTATGGCTAATTCAAGAGCTAAGGCCATAGATGATGCAGAAGGTTTTGTTAAAATTTTAGCTGATGAGCAAACAGATAAAGTATTAGGTGCACATATAATTGGACCTCATGCAGGAGAATTAATTGCAGAGATCGGTGTTGCAATGGAATTTGGTGCAAGTGCAGAAGATATTGCTCGAACTTGTCATGCTCATCCAACGTTTTCTGAAGCAGTTAAAGAAGCTGCTTTATCAGTAGATAAAAGAGCAATACACTCTTAATTTTTTTTCATATTATAAAAATATGAAATATCCGATTCTTGTACCAAATATTTTTAATCATCCATTCACTTATGAAAGTAGTTTAAAACTTAAAGTTGGTGATTATGTAATGGTACCTTTTGGAAAATCAAAAATTACCGGTGTTGTTTGGGACGAATTTGAAAAAAATAATAATAAAAATTTTAAGACTAAAAATATAATCAAGAAATTAGACGTTACTCCATTAAAAAAAAATACAATAAATTTTTTAAATTGGTTTGCAGAATATAATCTTATCCCAAAGGGTATGGCATTAAAATTATTACTCTTAACTAGTAATGCGGTAGAGAACAAAGAAACTCAACTTTATCAAATATTTGATATCAAAATTAAACAAACCTTAATTAAGCTATCTAGTGATCAAAATAAATCTCTAAAAAAAATGAATGCTTCAAATAAAAAATTTAGAGTTCATGTTTTACAAGGTACAACCGGATCAGGAAAAACTTTAGTTTATTTTGAAGCGTTAAAACCAATGATAGAGAAGGGTTTTCAAGGATTAATTTTATTACCAGAAATAGGTCTCACCACTCAGTTTGAACAAAAATTTTTAGAATATTTTGGTTTTAAACCTGCAGTTTGGCATTCAGGCATTTCAAAAAAAAAGAAAGAATTAATTTGGAGTGGTGTTTCTAACGGTAAAATAAAAATAGTTATTGGGGCAAGGTCCTCATTATTTTTACCATTTAAAAAATTAGGAATGATAATTGTAGATGAGGAACATGATCAATCATTTAAACAAGACGAAGGTATAACCTACAACGCTCGTGATATGGCAATTTCCAGAGCATCTTTTGAAAATATTCCAATCAATTTGATTACTGCTGTCCCGTCTATAGAAACTTTTGAAAATATTAAAAAAGGTAAATACGAGGTTTCTAGATTAAATGAAAGATATCAAAACGCAGCATTACCTAATTATGAAATTATTAATTTGAACAATACAAAACTTGAAAAACAATCATGGTTATCAAATAAAATTATTGAAAAAGTTAATTTACATTTGGAAAAAAAAGATCAAGTTTTGTTTTTTTTAAATAGAAGAGGTTTTTCTCCAAATGCTTTATGTAATAAGTGTTTTACAAGTTTTACATGTCCAAATTGTAGTATCAATTTAGTTTATCATAAAAATAAAAATAACCTATTGTGCCATTATTGCGGATATAAATCTGATCTTAAAAGGAACTGTAAAAAAGAAGGCAATTGTGAATTTATTTTTAGTGGCCCTGGTGTTGAAAGAATTTCAGAAGAAGTAAAAAGAAAATTTCCTGGTAAAAAAATAGAGATTTTTTCAAGTGACACAATGAATAAAAAAGACTCTAAAGAAAAAATAGATAAAATTATTAATAATGAAACGCATATTTTAGTTGGAACTCAATTAATTTCAAAAGGTTTTCATTTTCCAAGCTTAAATTGTATTGTAGTTGTTGATATTGATCTTTCATCTCAAGGACATGATTTAAGAGGTGCAGAAAAAAATTTACAGCTTTATCATCAACTTTCAGGACGTGCAGGAAGAACAGGAAAGCCAGCAACCGTATATTTTCAAACCTACGAAAATAATACTAAGATGATTTCAGAAATTACAAGTAAAAATCCAGATATTTTTTTAGAAAGGGAACTGGAGATAAGGAAAAAAAATAAATTACCACCATTTCAAAGATTTATTTCTTTAATCTTAACGGGAGACAATGAAATTAAATTAGAAAAAGAAGCTATTAATTTTAAAAATTTTATTGAAAACAAAATAGAAGGAAAAATATTAGGGCCAGTGAATGCTCCATTGTTTAGATTAAAGAGAAAATTTAGAATTAGATTTTTAATTAGAGGCTTAAAATCTATGAAACTACAAAGCTCTCTTGCAAAAATTATTCCAAAATATAAATTTTCTTCTGGAATAAAACTTTCAGTTGATGTTGACCCAATTAACTTCAATTAACCGCAAAAAAGAGGCCTTTTTTACGAATCCGCTACTTGAAGACATAAGGGTCATATGCTATTTAGGGCGTGATTTTTAAATAATCTTCAACATTATAGAGGAACCAAGTTGAGTAAAGACACCGGATTTTCAATAACTTCAGCTGAAAGGTACTCTCTTGCGCTTTTTGAACTTTCAGAGGAAAACAATCTTTTAAGTCAGATCGAAGATCAGTCTTCATCTATTCTTAATTTAATTGATCAAAGTGAAGATTTTTCTAATTTGATTAAAGATCCAACTACAAGCCAAGAAGATTTATTGAAAGTAATCAATACAATCTCTGAAAATAATAAATTCGAGTCTTTATTTAAAAATTTTTTAAGTTTTTTAATACAAAAAAGACGTTTCTTTTTTATCGAGCGTATCCTTAGAAGTTTTATTGAAATTTGTTCAAGAAAAAGAGGTGAACTTAAGGCAGAATTAAAATCAGCAAAAGAATTATCTAATGAAGAAATTGAAAAAATTACAGAGGAGTTAACAAAAAATTTTAGCTCAAAAATAAAATTAAACTACAAACATGATGAAAGTTTAATAGGAGGTTTGGTAGTACAAGTTGGAAGTACTATGGTCGATACCTCAATTAAAAATAAATTACAACAAATCGAAAATAGAATGATAGAGGCATAAATGGAAATAAATCCGTCAGAAGTTACAAAAATATTAAAAGAACAAATTAAAAATTTTGGTGATAAAGCAGAAGTCACAGAAGTTGGTCAAGTTTTATCAGTTGGAGATGGTATTGCTAGGATTTATGGTTTGGATAATGTTCAAGCTGGTGAAATGGTAGAGTTTGCAGATGGCTCAAAAGGTATGGCTCTAAACTTAGAAAGTGAAAACGTTGGTGTCGTAATTTTTGGTGATGACAGAAATGTTAAAGAAGGGGATGTAGTAAAAAGAACTGGTAATATTGTTGATACTCCAGTTGGAAAAGAATTATTAGGTAGAGTAGTGGATGGTTTAGGAAATCCTATTGATGGTAAGGGACCATTAGATAAAGGAATTAAAAAAAGTAGGGTTGAGGTAAAAGCTCCTGGTATTATTCCACGACAATCAGTAAGTGAACCAATGCAAACTGGTCTTAAATCAATTGATAGTTTAGTTCCGATTGGAAGAGGGCAAAGGGAATTAATTATTGGTGATAGACAAACTGGTAAAACGGCAGTTGCAGTAGATGCAATTATTAATCAAAAAAAAATCAACGAAACTGGAGATGAAAAACAAAAACTGTATTGTATATACGTTGCAGTTGGACAAAAAAGATCAACAGTAAGACAAATTCAAAAAACATTAGAAGAAGCTGGAGCTATGGAGTACACAACAATCGTTGCTGCTACTGCATCCGACTCTGCTCCTTTACAATTCTTAGCACCATACACAGGTTGTGCTATGGGTGAGTATTTTAGAGATAATGGAATGCATGCGTTAATAATTTATGATGATTTATCAAAACAAGCAGTTGCTTATAGACAAATGTCATTGCTATTAAGAAGACCCCCAGGACGTGAGGCTTATCCTGGAGATGTATTTTATCTTCATAGTAGATTGCTTGAAAGAGCAGCAAAATTAAGCGATGAACATGGTGGCGGGTCACTTACTGCACTTCCAATTATTGAAACACAAGGTGGAGACGTATCCGCGTTCATTCCAACTAACGTTATTTCAATTACAGACGGACAAATTTTCCTTGAAACAGAACTATTTAACCAAGGTATAAGACCCGCAATAAACGTAGGTTTATCAGTATCTAGGGTTGGTTCATCAGCTCAAACTAAAGCGATGAAAAAAGTTTCTGGTTCAATGAAGCTAGAGCTAGCACAATACAGAGAAATGGCAGCTTTTGCTCAATTTGGATCTGATTTAGATGCATCTACTCAGCAACTTTTAAATAGAGGCTCTAAACTAACTGAACTTTTAAAACAAAAACAATATTCACCTATGACTGTTGCAGAACAAGTTATTTCAGTGTTTTGTGGAGTTAAAGGTTATCTAGACGATATTGATCTAAAAGATGTTGCTGAATTTGAGAGCAAGATTATTGAAAAATGTAAATCAGATAAGCCTGAAATTATCGAGACAATTTTAACTTCAGGAAAACTTGAGGAAGATAAAGAAAAATTACTTGTTGATGTAATCACTCAATTAAAAGGAAATTTTAAATCTTAATAATTTATGGCAAGTTTAGACGACCTAAAAAAAAGAATAGCTAGTGTAAAGTCTACACAGAAAATTACTAAGGCTATGAAAATGGTTGCAGCAGCTAAATTAAGAAGAGCTCAAGAAAGTGCTGAGAAGGGAAGGCCATATTCTGAAAAAATGAATAATGTTATTTTAAATTTATCAAATGGTATATCTGACAAAGAAAATGCACCAAAGTTATTGTCAGGTACTGGTCAGGAAAAAACTCATCTTTGTGTGGTGATGACTTCTGATAGAGGTTTATGTGGTGGATTTAATTCTAATATTATTAAAAAAGCTAAAAGTTATTTTGCAAAAATTTTAGATGAAGGTAAAGAACTTAAAATTATTACAGTAGGCTCAAAGGGTAATGATCAATTAAAAAGAGTTTATGGTGATAAAATAATTGAAAATATTTCTTTTAAAGAGTCTAAAAATGCAAATTATTTCGATGCCGATAAAGTTGGGAAAATGGTAATTGAAAAATTTGAGGCAGGTGAATTTGATGTTTGTACAATTTTTTATAACCAATTTAAAAATGTAATTACTCAAATTCCTCAAGCACAGCAAATTATCCCTTTAAATAATGAGGGAGAAGACAATAGTTCAGAAGAAAGTTACGAATTTGAACCAGATGAAGATGAAATTTTAAGCAATTTATTGCCAAAGAATATTTCTACGCAAATATTTAAAGCAATGTTAGAGAATTCAGCTAGCGAACAAGGGTCTAGAATGAGTGCAATGGATAATGCAACCCGAAACGCAGGTGAAATGGTTGACAAACTTACTATCGAATATAATAGAAGTCGTCAGGCAGCAATTACAAAAGAACTAATAGAAATCATATCAGGAGCAGAAAGTTTATAATTATGAGCAAAGGAATAATCACACAAGTTATTGGAGCGGTAGTAGACGTAAAATTTGATGGTGAACTACCAGAAATTTTAACAGCATTGGAATGTAAAAATGGTGATAACAGACTAGTTTTAGAAGTAGCACAACATTTAGGTGAAACCACTGTTAGAACAATTGCTATGGATGCTACTGAAGGACTAAAAAGAGGTGATGAAGTTATTAATACTAATGCTCCTATTCAAGTTCCGGTTGGGCCTGAAACTCTTGGAAGAATTATTAATGTAATTGGGGAACCAATCGACGAAAGAGGGGAAGTTAAAACCAAAGAAAGTTGGCCAATTCATAGAGCTGCACCTGAATTTAATGACCAATCAACAGAAACTGAAATCCTTGTAACAGGTATCAAAGTAATTGATTTGCTTGCACCTTATGCAAAAGGTGGAAAGATTGGATTATTTGGTGGAGCAGGAGTAGGAAAAACAGTTTTAATTATGGAATTAATTAATAACGTTGCAAAAGCTCATGGTGGTTTTTCAGTTTTCGCGGGAGTTGGAGAGAGAACTAGAGAAGGAAACGACCTTTATCATGAAATGATTGAATCTGGTGTAATTAAAAAAGAAGGAGCTGGTTCAAAAGCTGCTTTAGTTTATGGACAGATGAATGAACCTCCTGGAGCAAGAGCAAGAGTTGCACTTACAGGGTTAACTGTAGCTGAATACTTTAGAGATCAGGAAGGTCAGGACGTACTTTTCTTTGTAGATAACATTTTTAGATTTACTCAGGCAGGATCAGAGGTTTCAGCTTTGTTGGGAAGAATTCCATCTGCTGTTGGATATCAACCGACATTAGCTACTGACATGGGTAACCTACAAGAAAGAATTACGACTACAAATAAAGGGTCAATTACATCTGTACAAGCAATTTATGTACCTGCTGATGATTTAACAGACCCTGCTCCAGCAACATCGTTTGCTCACTTGGATGCAACGACTGTACTTTCAAGACAAATTGCAGAAATTGGTATTTATCCTGCTGTAGATCCACTTGATTCTACATCAAGAATTTTAGATCCAAGAATTGTTGGAGATGAACATTATAGAGTAGCAAGAGATGTTCAACGAATTCTACAATCATATAAATCACTACAAGATATTATAGCTATTCTTGGTATGGATGAGTTATCAGAAGAAGATAAATTAGTTGTAGCAAGAGCAAGAAAAATCCAGAGATTTTTATCTCAACCATTCTTTGTTGCTGAAGTATTCACTGGTTCTCCAGGAAAACTAGTTGATCTTGACTCAACTATCAAAGGTTTTGATGCAATTTGTAAAGGTGAGTATGACCACTTACCTGAAGCTGCTTTTTATATGGTTGGAACAATTGAAGAAGCTATAGAAAAAGCTAAGAAAATGGAACAAGAAGCTGCTGCTTAATGAGTGAAGAGTTTAAAGTTGAAATAGTAAATCCTGAAAAATCTTTTTTAGTAAAAGATGATGTTTCAGAAGTTGTGGTCCCTGCTTTTGAAGGAGAGATGGGAATATTGAAGGATCATATTTCTATTATTTCCTTTTTAAAACCTGGGATAATTAAGATTTTATCAAAATCAGGTGATGAAAATTACTATGTTGAAGATGGGATTGTTGAGTTTAAAAATAATAATTTATCTATTTTAACAAGTACAATTTTTAATCTTGCTGATATGGATAAATCAAAGCAACAAGATTTACTTAAACAGGCAGAAGAAGAGGCTAATAAAACCGATATTAACGATCAATCTAAATATTTAGCAGATCAAAAAGTTGAAGTTTTAAAAACTCTAAATTAATTTTTTTACTTTTTCTTTAAGTTCTTTGTAAACATGATGTTTAAAATCAACAACAACATCAGTAATTAAATCTAAGTCAATCCACTTCCAATCTAAAAATTCTGGATTAGATGTATTAATATTTATTTCATTATCATTTCCAATAAATCTCATTAAAAACCATTTTTGCTTCTGACCTTTGTACTTACCTTTCCAAATAATACCTAGTAATCTATCCGGTAAATCATAGGTTAATGTCCCATCTAATTCTTTTATAAGTTCTACGCTTTTGATACTTGTTTCTTCCTCTAGTTCTCTAAATGCAGCTTTTAAATTATCCTCTCCCTCATCAACACCACCCTGAGGCATTTGCCAAAAATTTTTAGGATTATCTATTCTTTTTGCTACGAATACTTTATTTTCTTTATTTAATAACACAATTCCGACCCCACTTCTCAGTGGTAAATCTTTTAAATTTTTATTCATATTATCCGTTAAGTAACTTAATAGCGTAGTTTAATTGATTATCAGTATCAGTTTTTATTCTAAAATCATCACCTTCTTCATTTACTTCAATATCTGGTCTAATACCTACTTCAGAAATAGATTTTCCAGAAGGAAGATAATATTTTGCGACAGTTAATCTGATAGCACCACGATTTTTTAAAGGAATAATAGATTGGACAGAACCTTTACCAAAGCTATTTTCACCAACGATGATTGCTCTTTTGTGATCCTTTAAAGCTCCAGCAACAATTTCAGATGCAGATGCTGAACCATAGTTAATTAAAACCAATAGTGTTTTTCCATCGGTAATATCTCCTTTTTTTGCAAACCATTTTCTATTTTCAGATGTTTTTCTGCTTTTTGTTGAAACTATCTCTCCATTTTCTAAAAAAAAATCTGATATCTTTATTGCTTGAGATAAAAGACCTCCAGGATTATTTCTTAAATCTAAAATAAATGAATTTAAGTTTTTATCTTTTTTAAGTTTTTTAATTTGTTTTTCTATTTGATCACTACTGTTATCGTTAAATGAAGTAAGCCTGATGTATCCAATATTTTCATCTATAATTTCAGATTTTACAGATTGAACCTGAATAACTTCTCTTATGATATTAAATGTTAGCGCTTTTCTTTCGCCTCTCCGTCTTACTGTTAACTCTATTCCAGAACCTACAGGTCCTCTCATTAAATCAACAGCTTCACTTAATGATTTTCCTTGAACCTGGACATCATTTATTTTGACTATGTAATCACCAGCTTTTAATCCAGCCCTAGATGCAGGTGTATCATCTATTGGTGAAATTACTTTTATAACCCCAGCTTCCATGCTAACTTCAATTCCTAGTCCACCAAATTCACCACTGGTTTCTGTTTGCATTTCATCAAAAATTTTAGGAGACATGTAGGATGAATAAGGATCTAAGGATTGTAAAAGTCCATTGATAGCAGAGTCCATACTCTCAGATTGATTGAACTCATCAACATATTCTTTATTAATTTTTTCTAGAACCTCACCAAAGAGATCAATTTTTTTATAAATATCAATTTCAGCTGAAATAACTGTTTTATTTAAATAAAAAACGGAAAAAAAAATTAATAATAAAAATTTAATTTTTTTCATATCATCACTTTTTCTTTTGGAATTAGCTCTGACCAAATTTTTTCTAATTCATAAAATTTTCTTTTTTCTGGATGAAAAATATGAACAATCAAATCAATCCCATCAACAAGTTTCCATTCTCCACTTTCTTTACCCTCAATTTTTGAGTCTTTTACACCGTTATTTTTAAGTTTTTCTAAAACTTGTTCTGATAATGATTGAATATGTCTAGATGATGTTCCACTTGCTATGATCATGTAATCAGCCATAGAACTTTTGTCTTTAAGATCAATAGTTACAATGTCTTGAGCTTTATTTAGATCTAGTGTGTTGATTACAATTTCTTTTAGGTCTGAAATTTTGTCCATTAATTGAATTTAGATTATCAAATTTTTCTTAATTGAGAAGATGAAATGTTGACTTTATTAAACTCAATAAACTCTAGATTGGTCTTATTAAGTTGCTTAAATGTCTTTGATTTTAAAGAATTTTTTTTATACCCATGTCTATCAAAAACTAGGATGTTACATTTTTGTGAAATTAATTTAGATTTATGCCATTTATGAAAATCAATAAGGTTGTCGGCACCCATTAAAAAATAAATTTCAATGCTTTTATCTTTTTTTAAATGATTGATTAAATTAATAGTTTTATTTGATTTAATAATTTTTTCATAAAATTTAACCTTAATAAATGAATTTGTACTAATAATTTTTTTACAATATTTAATTCTGTTAGCAACAGATGTCTTGCTCTCTATTTTAAATGGATTTTTTTTTGTAATTGCCCAAATAACTTTTTTGAGTTTGAATCTTTTTTTTGCTTCCTTAGAAATTGCCAAATGTCCTTTATGAGCTGGATCAAACGATCCACCTAATACACCAATTTTTATTTTTGTTTTATTCAATTTAATTTCTTATTTTACCATTACTAGTGATTTCATATTTGTATGAAATCAATTGATTTAAACCTACAGGACCTCTTGGTGGTAGCGTATTAGTTGAAATTCCAACTTCTCCACCAAATCCAAATTCACCGCCATCAGCAAATTGAGTTGAGGTATTATGCATTGCAATTGAGCTTTTAACATTTTTTAGGAAATATTTTGCTGTCTTTTTATTTTTTGTAATGATGGAGTCAGTGTGCATAGTTCCGTATCTGTTAATATGCTTAATTGCCTCTTCAGAATTTTTAACAATTTTAACAGATACAATTGATGATAAATATTCAGTTGACCAATCTTTTTCTTTTGCAGGATATACTTGACCATTGTAATAACTTTTCAAAATCTTATCGCCAATTATTTTACAACCACTATTTTCAAGTTCCTGCAAAATAGGATTACTAAATTTTTTGACTATATTTTTATGAATAAGAATAGTTTCAGTCGCACCACAAATACTTGTATTTCTTAATTTAGCGTTATAGACAATTTTTTTAGCCATTTTTAATTCTGCATCTTTATCTATATAAGTATGACAAAGCCCCTCTAAGTGCCCAATTATAGGTACTTTGGATAATTCTAAAACTTTTTTGACTAAATTTTTTCCACCACGAGGTATGATGACATCTATATATTTTTTCATCTTAGAAAGCATAATATCCACAAGCCTCCTTTGTTTTGAATCAATAAATTGTATAAAGTTTTCATTAACTTTATTTTTTTTAAGTGCTTTTCTAAACAGCTTAGCTAAAGCTTTATTTGAATTTATGGCCTCAGAGCCTCCTTTCAAAATCACTACATTTCCAGATTTAAAACAAAGACTAGCAACATCTGAAGTTACATTTGGTCTACTTTCATAAATAACCCCAATAACTCCAATTGGTATTGAAACTCTTTTAATATTCAAACCATTCGGTCTTTTCCATTTTTCTAAAGTGCTATCTATAGGATCCCTTAATTTAGCTATTTTTAAAATAGAATTTATAATTCCATCTAATTTATTTTCATTTAAATGAAGTCTTTTGATTAAGTTTTCTTTTAATCCTTTTTTTCTTGCGTAATTAATATCTTTTGAATTTTGATTAATAATAAATTTTTTTTCAATCTTAATTAATTTCGCGTAATCATTTAAGACTTTATTTTTTACTTCAGTTGTAACTTTATACTCACTAGCTTTTCGAGCTTTTATTCCAATTAAATTCATATATTTAATCATTTAAATTTCCACCATATCATCTTTATGAATAACTTCTGATTTTGCAACATAGCCTAATAATTTTTCAATTTCATTAGAGTGATGACCCATAATTTTAGTCACCTCATCAGAAGTAAAGGAACTTAACCCTCTAGCACATTCGTTATTTTTTTTATCCAATACTTTAATATGATCACCTTTGTTAAATCTTCCCGAAACTTTTTTAATTCCTGCTGCTAACAAACTTTTTCCAGATTTTAACGCTTTTTTAGCACCATCATCAATTATTAAAGCTCCTTTAGGTGCTACAGAACTTATTATCCATTTTTTTCTAGCATCTAACTTTGAAATTTTTGGACTAAACCAGGTGCAGTTATTTTTTTCAATTATTTTTGAGATAGGATTTGAATATAGACCATTTGCAATAACCATACTAGTACCAGCAAGCTGACATATTTTTGCTGCTTCAATTTTTGTATGCATACCACCACTTCCATATTCATTTACGCCTTTAATATAAATTTTTTTTATATCTTTTTTTAGGTCATCAATTTTTTTTATAAGTTTAGCATCCTTAAAAATTTTAGGATTTTTTGTATACAAACCATCAACGTCAGATAATAAAATTAAGGTATCTGCGTTTGTAATTTGCGCAACCCTAGATGCCAATCTATCATTATCTCCATATTTTATCTCACTCGTTGCAATAGTGTCATTTTCATTTACTACAGGAATAAAACCAAGTTCAAAAAGATTATCAAAAGTTCGTTTTGCATTGAGAGATCTTCTTCTTTCTTCAGTATCTTCTAATGTAAGCAAAATCTGAGAAATATTTAATTTATACTTTGAGAAAGTTTGTGAAAATAAATTCATCAACTCTATTTGACCAATAGAAGCAATAGCTTGACTCTTATCTAATTTGATATTTTTTTTGTTATAATTCATTTTCTTGCAACCCAAAGCAATAGCACCAGAGCTAACAATAACTACTTTTTGATTTTTATTACTTAATTTTTTAATATCTTTTGCAAAACTAGATAACCATTGTTTCCTAATTTTTTTATTTTGATCAACTAGGAGAGATGATCCAATTTTGACAACAATTATTTTAGAGTTTTTAAGATACATAAGACAAAAGCTTTGCTTTAATTTTTGATACAGATTCTTTTTCCAGAGTCGTCATTGTCATAATCTCACAATTTTTACCCTTTGAAAAATGATCTATAACTTCATTTACTGTTTCTTCATCAATCAAATCGACTTTATTAAGCACAATTAGTTCTTTTTTTTCTAATAACTTTGCACTGTAGCTTTTTAATTCATTTTTCACCTGATTATAAGACTCATTCAGATCTAAGTTGGTGACATCAATTAAGTGCAGTAAAGACTTACATCTCTCTATATGTTTTAAAAATTGTATCCCTAACCCTATACCTTGATGAGCACCTTCAACTAATCCTGGAATATCTGCAATGGTAATTTCTTTATCATCGTAAGAAGCAACACCAAGGTTTGGATTAATAGTTGTAAATTTGTAATTTGCAATTTTTGGACTTGCGTTTGTTAATGCTGCTAACAAACTTGATTTTCCTGCATTTGGCAATCCAATAATACCGATATCAGCAATTGTTTTTAATTGAAGCCATATTGTAAATTCTTCTCCGATAGTGCCTTTAGTAAATTTTCTTGGAGCTCTATTTGTAGAACTTTTAAATCTTGTGTTTCCCAAACCTCCTTTCCCACCAGCAGCTGCAACATATTCTTCACCTTTTTTATTAAAATCAAAAAGAAGAGTTTTGTTATCTTCTTCAAATACCTGTGTACCTAGAGGAACTTTTAAAATTAAATCTTCACCACCTTTTCCTGTTCGGTTTTGACCAGAACCATTTTCTCCACGTTCGGCTTTGTGATGTTGTTGATATCGATAATCAATAAGGGTATTTAAATTTTCCTCTGACTTCAAAATAATTGATCCACCTTTTCCACCGTCCCCACCATCTGGTCCACCAAACTCAACATATTTCTCTCTTCTAAAACTAGGAGATCCGTCTCCACCGTTTCCAGCTTTAATATAAATTTTAACTTGATCGAGAAATTTCATAATACAACATCTATTTTAATTGGTTGTACTATTAATTGGGCTTTACAGAAACGAAAGTTCTATCTGATTTAGATTTTTTGAAAACAACTTTCCCTTTAACAACTGAAAATATTGAATGATCTTTACCCATTCCAACATTTTCACCTGGAAAAATCTTAGTTCCTCTTTGTCTAACAATTATGTTTCCAGGAATTACTGTTTCACCACCATACTTTTTTACACCAAGTCTTCTACCGGCACTATCTCGTCCGTTTCGTGATGATCCACCTGCTTTTTTTGTTGCCATAATTTACCTAATAACTATTTGCTTACTGCTTCCTTAACTTCTTCTTTTTTTGAAGTTTTAGAAATTTTTTCGGCTTCTGATAACACTTTACCATCTTTTGAAAAAATTTTGTTAATTCTTATCATAGAATATTGTTGTCTATGCCCATTTTTTCTTCTTGAATTTTGTCTTCTTCTTTTTTTAAAAATTAAAATAGTTCTATTTTTGCTATTTTTAATTAAATCAGCCTCTACTTTTGCGCCCTCAACATTTGGAGTTCCAATTTCAATTGATTTATCATCACCGTATGCCAAGATTTCATTAAACTCTATTTTAGTCTCAGGTTTAGAGTCTGGTAGTTTTTCAATCTTTAGAATTTCTCCAGATTTTACTTTATACTGTTTTCCACCTGTTTTAATTACTGCGTATGACATAGTATGATTTAATTTAAAGTTACCGCAATATAGTTGTAGCTAGCCTTTAGTCAAGCCGAATTAATTAGAAATTATCCTTAAAATCTCTTAATTTTGAAAAGGTTTTAACATCTTTTGCTCTTAAAAATATATTACACTCCAATTCCTCTTTTAAAGTTGAGGGTATCGTAGGAATTCCATTTTCTCTTAATTTTTCTATTTTTTCTATTTTTTTTTGTAAATCTTTGTTTTCGGAATCATATTTTTTGCAAAATTTTGCATTGTTAAGAGTATATTCATGACCACAATAAATTTTTGTGTCTTCTGGTAATAATTTAATTTTGTTTAAAGATTCAAACATTTCCTCATAAGAACCTTCGAATATTCTTCCACAACCAAGTGAGAAAAGTGTATCTCCAGTAAAAACTATTTTTTCTTTAAAAAAATTAAAACAAATATGGCCTGATGTGTGTCCAGGTATATGCATAATTTTAGCTTCAAAGTTTTCGGCTTTCCATATTTGATTATCTTCTAACAATATGTCTATCTCTGGTATTCTTTTTGAGTCTCCTTTAAAACCAACAACAACTGATCCATATTTTTTTTTTAATTCTTGATTTCCTCCAATATGATCATAGTGATGATGAGTATTAAGAATGTATTTTAATTTTATATTTTTATTCTTTAGGAAATTTATTATTGGCTCAGCCTCACTGGGATCTATAATACACGCAGAATTGTTACTTTCGTCTATAATTAAATAGCTATAGTTGTCTTGAAGACAAGGTATAATTTCAATACGCATTTTATTTTTCTATCAAAAATATACCAAGATCTGCAAACAAATTTTTAACGCCTAAATTACTCTGATTTATTGTTGATTTATTAAGATTGTTTAAAGCGAGTGATTTAAAAATCTTTATATCTTTTGATTTTACAAAATGAAAAAAATCTTTGATTGTACACATGTGTAAATTTGGAGTGTTATACCATTCATCTGGTAACGTTTTTGTAACTGGCATTGTACCTTTAAATAATAAATGAAATCTTACTTTCCAGTATCCAAAATTAGGAATCGTAACTATCGCTTTTTTTCCAACTCTTAAAAGTTCATCTAAAACTAATTCAGGATTAAGAAAAGCTTGAAGGGTTTGACTTAAAACAACATAATCAAATGATTTGTCTGGAAATTGCTTTAAATCTTTTTCAGCATTTCCTTCAATTACAGTTAAACCTTTAGCAATACATTCTTGCACTTTTTCTTTTGAAATCTCTAATCCTCTTATATTTATGTTTTTATTATCCTTTAAAAATTTCATTAAAGTTCCATCGGCACAACCTACATCTAAGACTTTCTTATCTTTTTCAATTAAATCTGCTATTATCTGAAACTCATTTTTCATAATTAATTTTCTTCGTAAGATTTATCTAAAAAGTTTTTAAGTGCACTCAAGAAATCAGGAACGTCTAGTAAAAAGGAGTCGTGACCTTTATCTGACTCAATTTCTACAAATCCAACATCAGCTCCTATTGAGTTTAAAGCAATCACAATATCTTTGTTTTCTTGGGTTGGATAAAGCCAATCTGAAGTAAAAGAAATTATAAAAAATTTCGCGTTTGTATTTATAAATGCTTCTGAAAGATTACCATTAAACTGCTTACCTAAATCAAAATAATCCATAGCTCTAGTAATATAAAGATAACTATTTGCATCAAATCTATCTACGAAAACTGAGCCCTGATATCTTAAATAACTTTCTATTTGAAAATCAGCGTCAAATCCAAATTTGAGATCTTCTCTTTCTTGTAACTTTCTTCCAAATTTTTCCTGCAAACCTTTTTTAGATAAATAAGTAATATGAGCTGCCATTCTAGCTACTGCCAATCCTTTTCCAGGATTAGTATCGTTTGATGTATAATTCCCATCTTTCCAGTTACTATCAGCTGTAATAGCTTGTCTACCTAGTTCGTTAAAAGCAATATTTTGAGCTGAATGACTAGATGTAGTTGCTATCGGTATCACTGTTTTAGATTTATCAGGAAAGTTGCTAATAAACTGAAGAACTTGCATACCTCCCATTGAACCACCAGTTATAGAAAACAGTTTATCAATACCAAAATGATCAAGTAAATTATATTGGGCATTCACCATGTCATTAATTGTAATAACAGGAAAATTTGTTCCAAAAATTTTTTGATCATGATCTTTATGACTTGGTCCGTATGATCCCATACATCCACCGATTACGTTAGAGCAAATAACAAAATATTTATTCGTATCGATAGCTTTATCAGGACCTACTGCATAACTCCACCAACCCTCTTTGTTAGTTACAGGGTTTATTCCAGTTACAAATTGATCTCCTGTTAGAGCATGAAAAACTAATATTGCATTATCTTTTTTTGAATTAAGTGAACCGTAAGTTTCATAGGCTATCGGAAAATCTTTTATGGTCTTTCCACAGTCTAATATTAGTGGTTTCTTTACAATTAACGTTTTTATGTTTTTCTCAGTATTCATAGTTTTTGACTGTTTCGAATTGTGAGAAAAAAAACTATTTTAGCGGTTTTTTTTAAGCGCTCGCAATTCAGTTAAATCAGCGCATAATTTTTTTACTAGAACTTATTTATTATGTCAATTTTTTAAAAAATCCTCTTATTCTCTATAAAATTTTGTAATTTTATCTATAAAGAGCACATAAATTAAAAAAAATGATAACTCCAAATTTCAAAAAATTTAAAATTGAGGCTTATAAGCCTGGTAAATCAAAAGTTAAGAAACTTAAGAACGTAATTAAGCTTTCTGCAAATGAGTCTGCTTTAGGTATAAGTCCTAAAGCAAAGAAAATAATATCAAATAAAAATCTGAATTTAGATAAATATCCAGATGGAAAATCTCAAAATTTAAGAAAAGCAATATCTAAAGCTTATAAATGTAATCATGAGAAAATTATTTGTGGAGCTGGTTCAGATGAAGTTATTCAAATGCTCTGCCAGTTGTTTTTAAACCCAAAAGATGAGGTTGTGGTACCAGAGTACAGTTTTTTAATGTACAGAATTTACTCAAAAATTGTAGGTGCAAAAGTTGTATTCGCAAAAGAAATTAATTTCAAAGTTTCAGTGAATGAAATTTTAAAAAAAATAACAAACAAAACTAAAATTGTGTTTATAGCTAACCCAAACAATCCCACAGGAACTTACTTAATGAAAAAAGAAGTTTTAGAATTAAGAAAAAGATTAAATAAAAAAATTTTACTAGTTATAGATGATGCCTATGCAGAATATATGAAAAACAAAGATTATTCATCTGGGTTAGATTTGTTTAAAAATAAAGACAATGTTTTCATCCTTAGAACTTTTTCAAAAATGTTTGGATTAGCTTCTCTGAGAGTAGGTTGGGGATATGGATCAAAAAAAATAGTTGATGCGTTAAATATTATAAAACCACCATTTAATGTAAATGGTATTGCCCAATTAGCTGCCATAGAGTCATTGAAGGATAAAGCTTTCATAACTAAATCGATTAGACATAATTTATTATATTCTAAAAAAATTAAGAAATTTCTTGAGAGATATAATATTTTTTCAAATTCAGTTTCAGCAAATTTTTTGTTACTTAATTTTGAAAAATGCAGATATTCTGCAAAATTTCTGTATGAAAAACTTAAAAATAAGGGGGTTATTTTAAGATCAACAGAAGATGGTTATCATATAAAGAATAAATTAAGGTTAACTATTGGATCTAAAAAAGAAAACTTAAAATTTATGAGTGTTATTAAGCAAGTATTGAAAAAATGAAAAATATTTTGATTATTGGCTGTGGATTATTAGGTTCATCTTTATTAAGGCGTATTAGCAAAAAAAAAATAGCAAAAAAAATATTTATTTATGAAAAATCAAAATCAAATATCGCTAAGATAAAAAGATTAAAATTACCCGGAACAATTGTTAAATCATTGAAAGAAGGTGCAAGTAATTCCGATTTAATCATCTTTTGTACACCAATGAGTGAATACAAAAATATTATTTTAAAAATTAATAAAGTTATACCATCGAAAACATTGATTACAGATATTGGTTCTTCAAAAATTGAAACTTCTAAAATTATAAATAAATTTTTAAAGAAAGGTATTCATTGGATTCAAAGTCACCCAATAGCTGGATCAGAGGTCAGTGGACCAGAGTATGGTAAAGAAAATATGTTTACTGATAGATGGTGCATAATAATTAAAGAAAAAAATATTAAAAAAAATAATATAAATATTCTAACTAAGTTTTGGAAAAAAATTGGAGCAAAAGTAGTTGTTATGAGCGCTGAAAAACATGACAAAATTTTTTCTATTACTAGTCATTTACCACACTTAATTGCATATAATTTGGTGAAATCTGCACAAGATTTTGAGAAAAAACAAAATTATGAGCTAATCAAATATAGCGCTGGTGGATTACGAGATTTTTCTAGGATTGCAGCGTCAAATGAAATCATGTGGAGAGATATTTTTTTTAACAATAAAAATAATATTTCAAAAGCGATTGATTTATTTATTAAAAATTTAAATCAATTTAAAAAAGATATTAATTCAAAAAATAATAAGTCTATCGTAAAAAAACTTATTCAGACTAAAAAAGTAAGGTCAAAAATCATCAAATTAAAACAAGATATAGACAAGCCTGACTTTGGAAGAAATTAATATTTTATTCTAGATACTTTTTTAACCTTTAGCTTGGCAGTTTTTTCAATTCTATTAATTGTTTCTATAATTGGCATAATAATTACTTTTCTTTCTGGACCATAAGCATGAATTAGTTGTTTAGAATTTAAACACATAGCAACATGACCTTTCCAAAAAATAATATCTCCTTTTTTAAATAGTCTTTTCTTTGAATTCTTTTTTGTATATTTGATCTGATCTTTTGTATCTCTTGGATAAAACGAATTATTATAACAATAAAATATTTGCAATAAGGCTGAACAATCAATACCTTTAAATGTTTTTCCACCCCAAACATATTTAACATCGAGAAATTTTTTAAATATTTTTGTAAAATTATTTTCTTTATGGTTTATTTTTTTAATATCTGCTTTTTTAATCCATTTATTTTTTTCAATTTTTACGTAATTCTTATTTTGCTCAAATACAGATAATTTGGATGCAAGTGGAAGCCAATGGCTAGTTCCAATTCCAGGTTTTTTATAAATCTTTGCTTTTATTGAACTGACTTTGTAATTAGGGCTAAATTTTTTTATATATTTTGAGTTTTTTATAAACCCCTTATAATTATCAAATAAAGTTTTAATTTTTATCCAATTTTTATTTTTTGCTAATATTTTGAATTTTTCACCGTGTATAATTTGTGAAGTTACTTCAGATCTTTTCGAAGGATTTTTGTAAATATTCGAAAAAGTACCTATGAAATAAAAATTATTTTGCACCAATTTTAATTTTGTTTTTAATTAACCACAAACAAATTAATGATGGTATCACCATTATAGTCGTTAAAACAAAAAATGTTCCCCAATCTCCGTTTAACCAGTCAACTAGAGCTCCTGAGGATGAAGCTAAAGTAGTACGACCAGCAGTACCAATTGAAGCAAGTAATGCATATTGTGTGGCTGTATAAGTTCTATCAACTAGTAATGATATAAATGCAACAAATGCTACAGTTGCAAAAGCTGCTGTGATATCATCAGCTATAACCGCAATTGCAAATAAAATTTCTGATTTTCCAGTCCATGCTAAAACTGCAAATAAAAGATTGGTTATAGCCATTAACCCACCAGCAAAGAACATAGTTTTAATTGTTCCAGCTCTCATGGCCATTACTCCACCCAACAAAGTAAATACAACTGTTGTTATCCAGCCAAGACCTTTTGAATAAATTGCAATTTGACCTTTGGAGAAACCAATTTCTTTATAAAAAACAATAGACATTCTTCCCATAAATGCCTCACCTATCTTAAACAAGAAAACAAATCCTAAAATTCCAGCTGCAATGGCAAAACCATTTTTTCTAAAAAAACTAATAATAGGTCCGCCTATAGTTCCTGTAATATATGCGATAAAGTTTGTAATAATATTGCTAGATCCAAGTTTTCCTTCAATTAATTTGTCTGTTTCTCTCTGTTTTGCTTGTCTGCTTGTCTCTATAGGTTCATGAACAAACATTAATCCAATATTCATTAAAATTATTAAAATACCTAAAATTAAAAAAGTTGCTTGCCAGTAGTCAGCTACCCCTAGGTTTTCAAAAAATTCTGCCGTAAATAAAGCAACAACTCCACCTAATTTATAACCTGTCCACCAACCAACAACAGCCATGGCTGCGCCCGCAGCCATTGATTTTCCTTCATTTTCATTTATCTGTTCAATCCTTAATGCATCTACAGTTATATCTTGAGTTGCTGACGCGATGGCAATAATTAAACCTACAGTAATTAATAAAGCCAAATTTTCTGTTGGATTAATCACACTCCAAACAACAAGACTTAACAAAATAATTAATTGCATCAAAACTATCCATGCTCTTCTATGACCTAATTTTTTTGTTAGTATTGGAATTTGAAGTCTATCTATAATGGGAGCCCACAAATAATTGAAAGCGTATACTCCAAAAATTAAACCTGCCCATCCAATTGTTGATCTACTAAGACCTTCTTCTTTAAGCCAAAGACTTAAGCTACTTGCAATTAATACCCATGGAAATCCACTTATTGCACCTAATAAAAGAATTCTTACCATTCGAATATCTTTATAAACTGCAAGAGAATCAAGCCATGTTTGTTTCTTTGTTTCAGACATAATTAATTTCTCCAAAAAGATGGTAAGAACAATACTAATATTGCAAACAACTCAAGTCTACCTAAAATCATACCTACAGTTAAGATCCATTTAGAAATATCGGGCAAAGATGAAAAATCTCCATTAGGTCCTATTATAGGGCCTAAACCAGGACCAACATTTGATATTGATGTTGCCGCTCCAGAGATAGCAGTTATAAAATCAAGACCAGTTAATGATAATAATGCAGCCAAAATAAAAAAAATAACAAAGTAAAAATAAATAAATGAAATTATTGATGCAATAAATTTATCATCAACAGATCCTTGATCGTATTTAATTACAAATATTCCCTTGGGATATATAATTTTTTTTAATTGATTTAATATAAATAAATATAGAATTTGAATTCTAAAAATTTTGACTCCACAAGTAGTTGATCCAGCACAGCCCCCAATAAACATTAATGCAAGAAATATTGTTATAGGAAAACTTCCCCAACCATCGAATTCAGCATTTACATAACCTGTTCCAGTCAATATTGAAATTGTATTAAAAAAAACAGATCTTAAACTAAAGTTTCCGTTATTATTAAATAATAAATAAATTGATAATATAATAATGCTTATAATTATTATTTTAATAAATGTTCTGATTTGAATATCGTTAAAGAATATTTTTTTATTACCACTAATAAATTTAATATATGCAATAAACGGAATACTTCCTAAAATTATAAAAATCATCGATGATATTTCTATAAGAACACTGTCAAAATATCCGATAGATTGATTATAATTAGAAAATCCACCTGTAGCTATGGTAGTCATAGAATGAGTTAAACTATCAAATTTTCCCATTCCAAATACCCAATATGATAATGCACAAAGAGCAGTTAGGCCTGAATAAATATAAATAAGTCTTAAAGCTATTTCTTTTGATTTAGGAAGAATTTTTTCAGAAGAGTCGTTGCCAGAAATTTTAAATAATTGCATCCCACCAACATTCATTATGGGCATTAGTGTAATTGCCATTACAATAATACCAATACCCCCCAACCATTGTAGTATTGCTCTCCATAATAGAATCCCTTTTGGAGTATTCTCTAAGTTGGAAATAATTGTAGATCCAGTTGTTGTAATACCAGACATACTCTCAAAAAAAGCATCGGTAATTGAAAGCTCGATAGTCGAAAATATAAATGGTAAAGATCCAAAAATAGCAATACTTAACCAGGACAAAGCAGTTAATAAAAATGCTTGTTGTAAATTTAATTTTTTGTCGTGGTCTAGATTTGAAAGAAAAAATAATGATCCAAAAATTATAGTAACAATAGATGCACCAAAAAATGATGAATCTATTTCTGAATAAATAAATTGAGCTATTATAGGGATGAACATTGAGACCCCTAAAATTATTTGCAAAATTCCAAGTGTAAAAAAAACAGTTTTATAATTAGACATTTTGAAAGAACATTATTTTATGGTAAATAAATTTCAACTCTATAAGAATTAATAAAATCGCCAATTTAAGATTTTTATAAAAGATATACTCGTGATTAAAAAAGAAATTTTAGACAAAACAAGTGCTTGGCCTTTCGTTGAGGCAAAAAAAATGCTTCGTGAGAGAAAATCATTTATTGATAAAAAAGGGAAAATTACCCTTCAAACAGGATATGGTCCAAGTGGTCTTCCTCATATCGGAACATTTGGCGAAGTTGCAAGAACTTCAATGATGGTGAATGCCTTAAAGCAACTTACAGATTTACCAACTGAGATAATTACTTTTTCTGATGATATGGATGGTCTAAGAAAAGTTCCTGACAATGTTCCTAATCAGGAATTACTAAACAAAAACTTACATAAACCATTAACACAAGTTCCTGATCCATTTGAAAAATTTGCAAGTTTTGGAGAGCATAATAATGAAATGTTAAAAGATTTTTTAAATAGTTTTAATTTTAAATACAGTTTTAAAAGTTCGACATCTTTATATAAAGGTGGTTTTTTCAACCCAACTTTAAAAATTATTTTAGAAAATTACGATGGTATAATGAACATTATACTTCCAACTTTAGGCAAAGAACGTCAGCAAACTTACTGCCCCTTTTTACCAATTTGTCCAGATACAGGTCATGTCCTCGAAATTCCAGTTATAGAAATTGATAAAAAAAATTCTAGAATAATTTTTGATAATAAAGGTAAAAAATTAGAATCTAGTATTTTGGATGGAAATTGTAAATTACAATGGAAAGTTGATTGGGCAATGAGATGGTATGCTCTAGATATAGATTTTGAAATGTATGGAAAAGACCTTATTGAGAGTGCAATTTTATCGACCAAAATAATAAATTTAATTGGTAAAAAACATCCATCTGGATTTGCTTATGAATTATTTCTTGATGAAAAGGGTGAAAAAATTTCAAAATCAAAAGGAAATGGCATTACGATCGACCAATGGTTAAAATATGCTTCACCCGAAAGCTTATCTTTATACATGTATCAAAATCCAAAAAGAGCAAAAAAACTTTATAAAGAAATAGTCCCTAAAGCTGTAGATGAGTACCTTGATAATATTGAAAAATCAAAAAAACAAACTGAACAACAATTAGTGATGAATCCTGTTTGGCATGTTCATAATGGACATATTCCAAAAGAAGAGATCATTATGACCTTTTCTATGTTGTTGAATTTAGTTGAAACAAGTAACGCTGATAACAAAGATTTATTATGGAAGTTTGTTAAAAAATACAAATCTAATATTCATGAAAAAAATTTTCCGATTTTTGATGGACTAGTTGGTTATGCAATTAAGTATTTTAATGATGTTATTAAGGCTCAAAAAAAATATAAAAATCCATCTGAAAATGAAAAATTAGCTCTACAAGCCTTAGTTAAAACTTTAGAACAATGTAATGACCAAATGTCTCCAGAGGATATACAAACATTAATTTATTCAACAGGCAAAGAAAATGGGTATGCAGAAAACTTAAGAGATTGGTTTAAGTTAATTTATGAAGTGGTGTTTGGAGATGAAAATGGACCTAGAATGGGTTTTTTTATAAGTTTTTTCGGTGTTAAAGAAACAAAAGAATTGATAATTAGTAAATTGAAATAATGTATTCAAATTTAAGATCTTTAATATTTAAAATAGATCCTGAAAGAGCACATTTTTTAGCAATTCAATCACTCAAACTCAATTTAGTTTCAAATATATTTGATGAAAACAAAAACGATCCAATTTTAAAAACAAAATTATTTAATCAAGATCTTGATAATCCTATCGGTATTGCTGCAGGTTTTGATAAGAATGCAGAGGTATATAACCCTTTATTTAAGCTAGGTTTTGGATTTGTTGAAGTAGGTACAGTTACTCCATTAAAACAATATGGAAATGAAAAACCAAGAGTATTTAGATTGGTAGAAGATCAAGCATTAATTAATAGGTTAGGTTTTAACAACCACGGATCAGATACAATATTAAACAGAATAAAATCTAATAAAAAACTAGGTGTGCTTGGTGTAAATATAGGTCCAAACAAAGATTCTAATGATAGATTGAATGATTATTTAATTGGATTAGAAAAATTTTCTGAAGTTGCAGATTATATTACAATTAATATTTCGTCACCAAATACTGAAAATCTAAGAAACTTTCATGATGAGAATAAATTAAAAGAGTTATTAAAATCTATATCAGAGAAAAAAAAACAATTAAAAACTGAAATTCCTGTAGCTGTAAAAATTTCACCAGATATAAATGAAAATCAAATTGACTTAATTTCAGAAATACTTTTAGAAAATGAAATAAGCGCAATAATAATTTCAAATACTTCCGAATCTTCTCGAGAAACACTTCAAAATATACAGAGACATCAAAAAGGTGGTTTATCTGGAAAACCTATTGAGAAAAAATCAAATCTTTTAATAAGTAAATTCTATAATTTAATAAAAGGTAAAATTAAAATAATTGGAGTAGGTGGTGTTGACTCTGGTAAAGCAGCTTATGACAAGTTTTTATTAGGAGCAGATTATGTTCAGTTGTATACCGGCATGGTATTTCAAGGACCCAATATTGCTGGGATGATTAAAAAGGACCTAAAAGAATTACTAATAAGAGATGGTGTCAAAAATTTCACAGAAATTGTGGGAAATAAAACTGTTTCTTAAATGTATTAAACTTGACGCCTTCAATATCTCCCCTTATATAGGCACTGTTATTATGTCAAAAAAATGTGAACTTACCGGTAAAATTCCTATGAAAGGTCATAATGTTAGTCATGCTAACAACAAGACTAAAAGAAGATTTTTACCGAATCTTAAAAAAGTAAAATTTACAAGTGAGCTTACTGGAAGAAGTTTAAAACTTACTGTAAGCAATTCAGGTGTAAGATCAGTTGACAAAAAAGGAAGTTTTGATGAATTTTTAAAAACTGTAAAAAATAAAAATTTATCTCCTAGATTAAAAAAGTTGAAAAAAGTAGTTTTAATTAAATCCCCTTTTAAAAAGAAACCTGTAGCTAAATCAGCTTAATGAACAAATTATTTATCACCCTGTCAATAATGATGGGGATTGTTGTACTATCTTCTAATTATTTAGTTCAGTTCCCAATAAACTATTTTGGATTAAATGAGATTTTAACTTATGGAGCTTTTAGTTATCCAATAGCTTTTTTAATAACAGATTTAGCAAATAGGTCTTATGGAAAATTATTAGCAAGGCAAATTGTATATTTGGGCTTTTTAATAGGAATTATATTTACATTGTTATTCTCAACTGATTTTGCAGATTTAATATCTGTCAGAATTGCAATAGGATCAGGGGTAGCTTTTATTACTGCTCAATTATTAGATATTCAAATTTTTGATCGATTAAGAAAAAAAGAGTGGTTTGTAGCTCCACTTACTTCATCTTTGATTGGATCAACAGTTGACACATTTTTATTTTTCTCAATATCATTTTATGCAACAGGGGTACCTTGGGTTACTTTATCTCTAGGAGATTTAGCAGTAAAAGTTTTAGTTGCTCTAATAATGTTGATACCGTTTAGAATGTTATTGAAAATTATTAAACCAATTAAAGTTTAATATAAAAATTTATAAGACAAGATTTTATAAGCTAGCTTTGCAACAAGAAAATTATAAGAATTAAATCCTTTAATTGGAGACAGTTCATTAATATCTGCACCAACAATTTTCGAGTTTTTAGCTGCAATTCTTATTATATCCAATGTTTCATCCCACAAAAGTCCTCCTGGTTCAGGTGTACCGGTTGCTGGCATAATACTTGAATCTAGCCCATCTACATCAAATGTAAGATAAACAGTTTTATTTTTAATTAGTTTTTTAAATTTAGATAAATTCCATTTTTTTTTATCTTTCGCCCAAAAAATATTTATTCTTGAAGAATTTTTTTTTAAAAATGGGATTTCACTTTCCGAGATATTTCTTATGCCAAATGAAATTAACGAAACGTTTTTATAATCTAAACACCTTCTAATAGCTGAGGCATGTGAAAATTTTTCTCCATTATAACTTTGACGTAAATCTGCATGAGCATCAAAATGTAACAGACAAATGTTTTTATATTTTTTAGTAAAAGGAACAATACATCCAGGCGTTATTGAATGCTCTCCACCCAAAGTCATTGGAAAGAGTTTTTTATTTAAAATTTCTTTATTAATATTAGAGATTTTATTCAGTGCTTTTTTGATATTTTTATCAATTTTAAATGGTTTTAAAGTTTTAATACCTATTTTTTTATAAGGTTCGCAATTAAGCTCTTCATCATACAGCTCAACTTGATGAGATGCTTTTATAATTTCTTTAGGTCCATTTTTTGTTCCTCCCCCATAACTGACTGTTTTTTCTAAACCAAATGGAACAATTACAGCTTTTTCTTTAAAGCTAAATTTATTATCAATTCCTAAAAACCCGTTTTTATTTGATAGATATTTCAATTTTATTCAAAAATTTTAGTAAAGTTTTTTCTTGTTCTATTTTTCCACTCAGCCTTATGATAAGCATCACTTGCTATCAATGGTAAAACACTAGTTGCTTCTGCAAACACCATCTGTTCTTTTGTAATATCTACTTTTCCCCATGAACTTGCTTCTTTTAATGTGGAGCTACTACAAGCACCGTCTCTACTATCAGCAACAGTAATTTGAACAGCATATTTATGCATGTCTACATCTTTTCCTAATAGTTCAGCACAAATTACAGTATCTTGAATAAAGTTTTTAGGCACACCACCACCAATCATAAATAATCCAGAACCTTTAGATTTGATTTTAATTTCTGTTAGTTCTCTAAATTCTCTAACCGAGTCTATCGTCATATGTTTTTTTGGATTTTGTTCTTGATGCATAACTAACCCAAATCCTGCACTTGAGTCGGTAAAAGCAGGGCAGAAGATAGGAACATTGTTGTCAAAAGCTGTTTCAATCAAAGAGTCGTTTTTCTTTGAGTTATTCTTTAAATATTTTCCCATTTCATAAATGAACTCTCTTGAAGTATAGCTTCTCGCTTCTAAGTTATTTGCGATTTCACATATGATTTTATCACACATTTGAAGCTCTTCTTCATCTATATAGGTATCGTAAATTCTATCTATATAGTTATTCCTCAGCTCAGTATCATCTTGAAATTGTGAACCTTGGTAATGTTTAAAACCAAGAGCTTCAAAAAAATCCATATCTACTATTGAGGCACCTGTTGCAACGATTGCATCTACCATATTATATTTAACTAAATCTTTATAAATATTCATGCATCCAGCTGCCGAAGTAGAGCCTGCTAAAGTAAGGAAAATTGTACAATCTTTATCTTTAAGCATCTCGTTATAAATTTTAGCAGCATTTGCTGTTTCTCTAGAAACAAATGACATTTTTTCCATTGAGGATATAATTTTTCTACTATCAAAAGAAGTTATATCGATATGCTCAACAGGATTTTTTAAGAAATCTCTTTTACTGTTATGACCTGGATTTTTTTGACTCGACATTAAGCTACCATGTTAGCTTTGTTAATGTCTTTATCATACATTGTCATTATTGGGTTATCTTCAACTTCATAAATTTCATTTGAGTAATAACCATTAAACTGAGTTCTAAATGTTAATCCGTATGCCCCAAGTTGACCAAGTTCAATATAATCATTTTCTTTTATATTATTTGGAAGCAAAAAAGGACCTTTCATATAATCCATGCTATCACATGTAGGTCCAAAGAAATCAAAAGCAGTTAATTTTTTTGAAATTATTTTATTAGAATTTTCTTTAATCATTCTAGATGGGAATACAATGTTTGGTGTACCAGCATCAAAAAGAGTACCATAGGTACCATCATTAATATAAAGCTTTTGTTTTTTCCTCAAATTAACTCTTACAACTGTTGAGCCACTTTCCGCAACTATAGCTCTACCAGGCTCACAGATAATTTCAGGAAGTTTTTCAAGCTTTAAATTTTCTAAACTCTTATTTATTTCATTAAAGTAACTAATTAAAGATTGTGGAATTAAGTCAGGATAGATTGTAGGGAAACCTCCACCTACATTAATGTAATGTGGAATAATTTTTGTCTTTTTAATTATATTTCCAATTTCACTAATTCCTTTCGAATAAGAAATTGGATGCATACATTGTGAACCAACATGAAAACTTAAACCAATCTTTATGGCATGTTGTTTTACAAGTCTTAATAAACCTATTGCTTCAGATGTTAAAGCGCCAAATTTTTTTGATAAATCAATTTCTGCATGTTCATTTGAAACAGCAACTCTTACAAATAACTCTAAATCTTTAGCATTATTTGTACTTTCAATTATTTTAATCAGTTCATCTTTAGTATCTAATGAAAAAGTTTTTACACCATAATTAAAATAGGCTTCTTTAATACTTTCTCTACTTTTAACAGTA
>CACAVT010000010.1 GCA_902536005.1 uncultured Pelagibacteraceae bacterium | reverse complement strand
AACAAAGCCGATGTCATTAAATGGCCTTAATGATTCAAATAATGACGTATTGTTTAATAAAATTTTCATTTGTATAAAAATATTTAATAAGTAAAACATTTAAATGATTAAACAAGCAATTATTCCTTTAGCTGGACTTGGAACTCGTTTATTACCTTTAACAAGTGTTTTTGCTAAAGAGCTTTTACCTATAAATGGAAGACCCGGAATTGAATATATTCTAGATGAATGCATTGATGCAGGTATTAAAGAGATTGTTTTTATTATCTCTACTAAAAAATTAATGATTAAAAAATATTTTTACAGTGATCAATTTTATAAAAATATTATTAAAAAAAAAAAAGATCCTAGATTAATTAATGAGTATAAAAAAATACTTAAATATAAGAGTAAAATTAAGTTTGTTTATCAAAATATTCCAAAGGGCACAGGTGACGCCGTCCTTAAGACACAAAAATATATTAAAAATAAATATTTTTTAATGTTGTTACCAGATGATTTAATTATTAAAAAAAATTGTTCTAAGTCAATGATCAAGGTTCATAAAAAATATCAAGCTTCAGTAATGGCATCTATGAAAGTAAAAAAAAACAACGTTTCAAGATGGGGGATATATAAAATTAATAAAAAATTAGATAAAAGAAATTATGTTATTGATGGTGTTGTTGAAAAACCATCAGTAAAAAAGGCACCATCAAATAATGCT
The DNA here is from genome assembly GCA_902536005.1 of uncultured Pelagibacteraceae bacterium. Taxonomy (GTDB): domain Bacteria; phylum Pseudomonadota; class Alphaproteobacteria; order Pelagibacterales; family Pelagibacteraceae; genus Pelagibacter. Next base: position 32,866 of record CACAVT010000010.1, on the reverse strand, counting down.
GTTATTGGAAGATATATATTACCACGAACTATTTTTAAAAAAATTAAATCTCTTAAACCTGGCAAAGGTAAAGAGATACATATCACTGATGCAATACAGCTATTAATTAATGATAAAGAAAAATTCATAGCTCATAATTTTGAAGGTAAGTATCTTGATTGTGGAACAATGAGTGGCTATATCAATTCCTCGAAAGAAATAGGAAAAATATGAAATTATGTATGATTGGCACAGGCTATGTTGGTTTAGTTAGTGGCGTATGTTTTTCTGATTTAGGTAATGATGTCATATGTGTTGATAAAGATTTAAAAAAAATTAACAATTTAAAAAAGGGTATTGTTCCTATTTACGAACCTGGTTTAGAAGAGTTAGTTTTAAAAAATTATAAAAATAAAAGACTGAATTTTTCTACAAACCTAAAAGAGTCGGTTAAAAAATCAGATATTGTTTTTATATGTGTAGGAACACCAACCAAAAAAAATAGTAATAGTGCTGATTTAAGCCAAGTATATGTTGCTGCAAAAGAAATATCTAAATCAATTAAAAAATTTAAAATTATAATCAATAAATCGACTGTGCCTGTGACAACGGGTGATGAGATTGAAAAAATTATATCTAAAAAAGTAAATAAAAAATTTTTTTCAGTAGTATCTAATCCTGAATTTTTAAGAGAAGGTGAGGCTATTAGAGATTTTATCTATCCAGATAGAGTTGTAGTTGGATCAAATGATAGTAAATCCCAGAGAATATTAAAAAGTTTATATTCACCACTAATATCAAAAGGTGCAAAATTTCTTAATACAAAAAGAAGAGCAGCTGAATTAATTAAATATGCTTCAAATGCTTTTTTAGCGACAAAGATTACCTTTATTAATGAAATATCAAATTTATGTGAAAAAACTGGTATAGATATTGAGGATATCTCAATAGGAATTGGATTAGATAAAAGAATTGGTAGCAGATTTTTAAGAGCTGGACCTGCATACGGTGGGTCATGTTTTCCAAAAGATACCAAAGCTTTAGTTTCAACTGCTGATAAATTCAAAACTAATTTATCAGTGGTAAAAAGCGTTATCAGATCTAATAATTTAAGATCTAATTTATTATCAAATAGAGTTAGTTTAATTTTAAATAATAAAATTAAAAATAAAGTTGTATCCTTTTTAGGTGTAACTTTTAAAGCAAATACAGATGATATGAGAGACTCGTCTAGCCTAAAATTAATTCCATTTTTATCCAAAAAAGGTGCAAAAATTAAATATTATGATCCTACAGGATCAAAAAAAGAATTTAAAAAACTAAAAAATGTAGAATTTTCTAATTCAATACAAGAATCTATCAAAGGATCAGATATTGTAATTATACATACTGAATGGAATGATTTTAAATCAATTAATTTCAAAAAATTCTCAAAAAATAAAAAACTTATTATTTATGATATGAGAAATATTTATTCACCAAATAAAATTAAAAAACTAGGTTTTAAATATTTTGGTATTGGAAGATAATTTAATTTAATTCAAAAATTGCATCAACTTCAACAGACACGCCAAGAGGTAAGCTATTTGTACTTACTGCTGCTCTTGTGTGCATTCCTGCTTCACCAAAAACTGAAGCAATTAAATCAGAAGCGCCATTAATTACTTTTGGTTGGTCTGTAAAGTTATCAGTTGAATTAACAAAACCGGTTAATTTTACGCATGATTTAATTTTAGAAAGATCCCCATTACAAGCTACTTTTGCTTGAGATATAATACTTAAACCACATCTTTCAGCTGCTTTGTAACCATCATCTACAGATAGATCTTTTCCAACTTTTCCTTTTATTAATTCACCAGTTTCTGAAATAGAAATCTGTCCCGAAATATAAAGTAAATTGCCAACAATTTTTGTTGCAACATATGACCCAACAGGTGGTTTTGCTTCTGGAAGTTTGATTTTTAACTCTTCAATTTTTTTTTCATAACTCATAAATTATTCTTTCTTTTTAAGTTTATCTTTAATTTTATTTCCTATATTTTTAGTTCCATCTTTTATTTGATTTGATTTGATTTCTACACCTTTTTTTATTTCTTTAGTTTTTTTTGCCGATATATCTTTAATATTTTCTGCTGTACAACTTAAAAACTCCTTTGACAATTTTTTTATACCAGAACATTTTTTTTCCTCAGCTAATAAAATATTAGTAGTTATAAAAAAAATTGTTAAAAAAGTTGCTATTTTTTTCACTTTTTTTTCTTACCTTTTGTTTTTTTATTTTTATCGTATTCACGTCTTTTCTCAATAAGGATTAGAGCTTCCTCCATTGTAAGCTCTACTGGGTCTTTTTCCTCAGGTATTGTTGCATTTAGAGATTTATATTTGATGTATGGTCCATATTGACCCTTCATAATTCTTACTGGCTTTTTATCCTCAGGATGCTCTCCCAAGTCTTTTATAATCGAAGAAGACATTCTTCCAGGTTTTGCTTCAGCTATTAATGTAATAGCTCTATTTAAGCCTATAGAAAAAATTTCTTCTACATTTTCTAATCTAGCTGATTTATTTTCACATTTTAAATATGGTCCAAATCTACCTGTATTTAATGTGATTTCTTTTTGATTTTCTGGATTAACACCCAATGATTTAGGTAACGAACAAAGAAATTTTGCTTTATCTATGTCGATACTTTCTAATTCAATTCCTTTTGGTATAGATACATTTTTCAATAGTTCATTTACTTCAGGATTCTTTTTCTTGGTTTTTTTTCTTTTTTTTGGTTTTTCTTCCTCAATATTCTCTTCAAGAACTTTCTCATACTGAAGATAAGGACCAAATCTTCCATTTTTAAGAAAAATATCATTTCCATTTTCGTGTTTTCCAAGAAATTTTGGTTCCGCTAGTTGTGACTGAGCAGCTGCTTTTGCTTTTGATAGCGGTCTTGTAAATTTACATTCTGGATAGTTTGAACATCCAATAAAAGCACCTCCTCTGAAACTATTTTTTAAACTCAGTGAACCAGTTTCACATAACTGACATTTTCTAACTATCTTTCCTTCTTTATCGGTATCAAATATCAATGCTCCCAAACTTTCATTTAAAAGATCTAAAACTTCTCTAGTCCTTTTTTCTTTTACCTCTGAAACATTACTATTAAAATCTTTCCAAAACATTTCTAAGACTTTTAACCAGCTTTCTTTTCCAGAAGTTATTTCATCTAGCTGATCCTCTAGTCCAGCTGTGAAGTTATAATCAACATACTTTGAGAATAGTTTTTCTAAAAACGCAGAAATTAATTTACCTCTATCAGTTGGGAAAAATCTTTTACTAACTATTTCTGCATAACCTCTATTTGCTATTGTTGAAATTATACTTGCATAAGTTGAGGGTCTACCAATTCCTAACTCTTCTAATTTTTTAACCAAACTAGCCTCAGAGTAACGTGGGGGAGGTTGGGTAAAATGTTGTTCATCAATAAGAGCTTCTATATTAATTGGTCCTTTTGACATCTCAGGTAAAATTTGCTCATCATCATCTTTGCTTTGATTTGAATAAACTTTTAAAAATCCATCAAATTTCAAAACCGATCCGCTTGATTTACATATAGTTTTGCCGTCTTCAGACTCAATCGTTATTGTATTTCTATCAAATTTTGCTGTTTCCATTTGAGAAGATAGTGCTCTAGACCAAATTAAAGAATATAATTTTTGCTGGTCAGAACTTAAATACTTTTTAACAGAATCTGGATTTCTATTAATATCAGTTGGTCTTATTGCTTCATGAGCTTCCTGAGCATTTTTTGCTTTTTTTCCTGAGTAATTATTTGGATTTTCTGGCAAGTATTCATTACCATATTCTTTTTTTATAAAATTTCTAAAATCAGAGACAGCATCAGCTGATAAATTAGTTCCATCCGTTCTCATATAAGTAATTAAACCAACTGTATCTCCCTCAATTTCTATTCCTTGATAAAGTTTTTGTGCTATTTGCATTGTTCTTGATGCACCAAAACCTAATCTACTAGAAGCAACTTGCTGAAGTGTCGAAGTAGTAAATGGTCCTGAGGGATTTCTGCTTACAACTTTTGAGGAAATATCAGTTATGTTAAATTTTTTGGTCTTAATATTAGAAATTGCTTTTTCAATTTCCTCTTTATTTTTAAATGAGAATTTTTCAATTTTTTCTCCATCAAGTTGAGAAATACTTGCTGTAATTTTGCTTTTGTTTTTATCCTGAAAATTAATACTTAATGTCCAAAATTCTTCAGGCTTGAATAATTCAATTTCATGCTCTCTTTCAGTGATTAATTTCAATGCAACAGATTGAACTCTACCTGCAGATTTTGAACCAGGTAGTTTAGTCCAAAGTATTGGTGATATATTAAATCCTACCAAATAATCTAGTGCTCTTCTAGCCATGTATGCATCGACTAATAAGGGCTCTATCTGTCTTGGATTTTCAATACCATGTGTGACGGCTTTTTTTGTTATTTCGTTAAATACCACACGTTCAATTTCTTTATCCTTTAAAAGTTTTTTTTCGTTTAAATACTCTTTTACATGCCATGCTATTGCCTCACCCTCACGATCTGGGTCAGTAGCAAGAATTATTTTTGAAGAATCTTTCGCAGCATCCGTAATTTCTTTTAAATATTTTTTTGAAAAGCTATCAACTTCCCATTCCATTTTAAAATTTTGATCAGGATCAACTGATCCATTTTTTGAAGGAAGATCTCTAATATGACCATAGCTTGCTAAAACGGTATAGTTATCACCTAAATATTTATTAATTGTTTTCGCTTTAGCAGGGCTTTCAACTATGACTAGATTCATAAAATAACAAACTACTCAAAAGAGTTTGATAGTCAAATTAATAAATTTTTGTCTTAGTTTCTTCTTTATTTTTCAAGCGTTTAATATTTTCTCTGTGGGTAAAAAATATTAAAATAAACATTATTACGTAAAAAAATACATTTTCTAAACCCTCTAAAATTAAAATATAAACAGGTATAGAAAGTGATCCTATCAAGGAAGCTAAAGACGAATATTTAGAAATAAAAAAAATTATTAACCAACAAATACCAAATACTAAACCAAAAATAATATTTAAAGAAAAAAGTATCCCAACATATGTCGCTACACCTTTACCACCTTTAAATTTTAACCATACTGGAAACACATGACCTATAAAAGCACATAAAGCTGATATATATACTGCATCAGGAAAATTAATTTTAACGTATAAAACAGGTATTACTGCTTTTAACACATCAAGTATTAGTGTTGAATAACCAATTAATTTGTTACCAGTTCTTAAAGCATTTGTCGCGCCAATATTACCAGAACCAATTTCTCTAATGTCTTTTTTTAAAAATACTTTGGTTAAAATTAATCCAAAAGGAATTGATCCCATTAGGTATGAGATTATACCTATTATAAAAAGTTCCATTTTTATATTTTAAATAATTCTATACCTTTTACAAATGTATTGGTTACTTTTCCTTGAAGTTTCTTATCTTCAATTGAAGTATTTTTAGATTTAGAGATTAAATTTTCTTTTTTTACAATCCATGGTTTATTGATATCTACTATACAAAAATCTGCATCATTACCAATAGACAGATTTCCTTTATTTATATTTAATATTTTCGCTGGGTTAGAGGTTAAAGCTTGAATTATAGTCTCAAGTTTTAGAGATCCATTATGAAATAATTCTAAACTTAAAGATAACAATGTTTCAATACCAGATGCACCAGTTGCAGCTTGTGCAAAAGTTAATCTTTTAGATTCCTCATCCTCAGGTTTATGGTCAGAAACAATTACATCAATAGTTTTATCTTTTAATCCTTGAACTAAAGCTTCTCGATCTTCTTCTCTTCTCAATGGAGGTGACAATTTTAAAAATGTTCTAAAATCTCCAATATCATTTTCATTTAAAGAAAGATTGTTTATTGATACACCGCAAGTAAATTTAACGTTTTGTTTACGTTCCTTAATTATATCTACAGATTTTCCTGCTGATAGTTGAGATATATGATATCGACATTTAGTTTTTTCTAAGAGAGTAAGATCTCTTTCAATTATAATTCTTTCAGCAATATCTGGTATGCTTGATAAGCCTAGTTTTGTTGCAATAATACCAGAATTAATCATGCCATTTTTAGCTAAATCGTAATCTTCAGCATGTTGCATTATAAGACATCCCAAATCTTTAGCTGAATTCATAATTCTAGACATAAGTCTAGTATTTTGAATTGTTTTTACTCCGTCAGTAAAAGCAATAATTCCTTTTTTAGCCAGTAACCCAAATTCAGTCATATTGGTGCCATCAGTGTTTTGAGTTAATGAAGCGCAAGGAAAGATATTTATTTTAGACTTATCACGTCCTCTTCTTTTTAAAAAATCTACAATTGATACATTGTCTATAATTGGATCTGTATTAGGCATAGTTACGACGGAAGTTACTCCTCCAGATAATGCTGCATTACTTAAAGTCCTAAAATTTTCTTTATATTCATATCCTGGCTCGCCTACAAAAACTCTCATATCCACTATACCAGGAAATATATATTTACCTTTTAAGTCAGTAGGATTTTCCCTAGTTGGTAAATTGTTTGTATTTACCTTTTTTCCTATTGCTTCTATCTTTCCGTCTTCTCCAATTATTAACCCACCATTTTCGTTTATGGAATTATGAGGATCTATAATGTTTGCATTTATAAAGTATTTTTTTTTCATTTATTCACAAAATATTTTTAAACATGCCATTCTTACAGCAACACCTAATTCAACTTGTTCCTTAATTACACTCTTGTTTATGTCATCAGCTAATCTTGTATCAATTTCAATTCCTCTATTCATTGGACCAGGATGCATAATTAAAGCATCAGATTTTGCATGATCAAGTTTATCTGGTGTTAATCCATAATATTCGTAGTACTCTCTGTTCGATGAAAGATATGAACTTGTCATCCTTTCATTTTGTAATCTAAGCATCATAACAATATCACAATCTTTGAGCCCCTTTTTCATATCAGTAAAAGTATTTACACCAAATTTTTCAATTTCTTTTGGCATCAGATTAGATGGAGCTACTATATTAACCTCAGCTCCTAACATTGTAAGAAGATAAATATTTGATCTAGCAACTCTTGAATGAAGTATGTCTCCACATATTGCTATTTTTAATCCTTGAATTTTTTTTTTTCGATTTCTAATTGTTAATGCATCTAATAATGCTTGGGTAGGGTGTTCGCGTCTACCATCACCAGCATTTAATACGACACAATTAACTTTTTGAGATAATAGATTACATGCACCAGAGTCTTGATGTCTGATCACAATTATATCAGGATGCATTGCATTTAAGGTCATTGCCGTATCAATCAAAGTTTCACCTTTCTTAATTGCAGAGTTACCCATATTCATTGACATAACATCCGCACCAAGTCTTTTTCCAGCAAGTTCAAATGAGCTTTGAGTTCTAGTTGATGGCTCAAAGAATAAATTTATTTGTGTTTTACCTCTTAACACATCAATTTTTTTATTTTTACTCTGATTTAATTTTATGAAAGCTTCTGACTCATCTAGGATATAATTAATATCATTAACTGATAAATCTTGGATACCTAACAGATGTTTTTGTGAGATTTTAATAGCTTTATTGGTTTTAATTGCCATTAAAACTAACTCTATAGCTATAAAGCCCCTAAATGGCAAGGATTAATTATTTAAATAATCTATAGCTCCTTGAAGAATAAATGCAGCTGCATTTTGATCTATGTTTTTTTCACGCTTAGAAACATTAACATCAAGCTGACTAGATAGATTAAATGCCCCAACAGTTGAAAGTCTTTCATCCCATAAGCAAACATCTACATCTACATTTTGGTCTATATTTTTAGACACATCACTTACTGATTGAGCAGAAGGACCTAATGAACCATCCATGTTAATTGGATATCCAATTATAATTCCTCTAATATTGTTTTCCTCTATTATTTTTTTTAATTCGTTGATTAAATCATCATTATTGGTTTTATTGATCGTTTTAAAAGGTGTGGCTATTGACTGTTTTTCATCACAAATTGATACACCGATTCTTTTTGAACCAAGATCTAAACCAATCAATCTAGAGGTTTCAGACTGATTTTTTTTGAATTCTTCAATAGTGATCATATTGTATATTTTAAACTTAAGTGATAGTTTGCGACATATTTAAATACCATATGAGCATCGATCTTAAAACAATAAAGCACATATCTAAACTATCAAGAATTTCTGTAGATGAGAAAAAAGCAGAGAAACTAGCAGGTGATTTAAATTCAATTTTTGATTTTATTGAAAAACTTAACGAATTAAAAACTGACAATGTTGAACCACTAACTTCTGTTGCTGAAACAACTCTAAAACTAAGGTCAGATGAAGTAAAAAGTAAAAACTTAAGAGATCAAGTAATAAAAAATTCTCCTAAGGAAAATGAAGATTATTTTGTAGTACCAAAGGTAATTGAATAATGTCAGATATAACTAAACAATCATTATCTGAGTTAGTAGAAAATATAAAAGGTAAAAAACTTTCCTCAAGTGAAGTTACTAAAGCATTTGTTGAAAGATCAGAAAAATCAAAAGAATTAAATGCATATATAACTGAAGATTATGCAAATGCTTTAAATAAAGCAAAAACGTTTGATGAAAAACCTAATCTTGATCTAAAATTGCCTGGCATTCCAATGGCTGTGAAAGATTTATTTTGTACAAAAGATTTAAGAACCACTGCAGGTAGTAAGATTTTAAATAACTTTGTTCCAACTTACGAGTCGACAGTTACACAAAATATTTGGAATGAAGGAGCTATCCTAATGGGCAAATTAAATTGTGATGAGTTTGCAATGGGTTCATCTAATGAAACTAGTTTTTTTGGTAATGTACAAAACCCAATTGATAAAAATTTAGTCCCAGGAGGATCGTCTGGTGGATCGTCTTCTGCGGTAGCAGCTCAATTAACACCAATAACTATTGGAACAGATACAGGTGGATCTATAAGACAGCCTGCTTCATTTACAGGAACTGTTGGATTAAAACCTACTTATGGTAGTTGCTCTCGATACGGAATTGTAGCATTTGCATCATCCCTAGATCAAGCTGGTCCAATGGCGCAAAATGTTAAAGATTGTGCATTGTTGCAGGAAGTTATTAGCACTTATGATGAAAAAGATTCTACATCAATAAACTTTAAAAGAAACGAGTACAGCAAAGAATTAACAAAAGATATAAAAGGTAAAAAAATAGGAATACCCAAAGAATATAGAGTAGATGGCATGCCTAAAGAAATAGAGGATCTGTGGAAAAAAGGGATTGAATATGCAAAAGATTGTGGTGCTGAGATTATAGATATATCTCTACCTCATACTAATTACGCACTACCAACTTACTATATCGTAGCACCAGCAGAGGCTTCATCTAATTTGGCTAGATACGACGGTGTTAAATACGGTTTTAGAGCTGAGGGAGAAAATCTTATTGATATGTATGAAAAAACTAGATCTGAAGGATTTGGTGCTGAAGTTCAAAGAAGAATAATGATTGGAACTTATGTTTTGTCTTCAGGATATTATGATGCTTATTATCTTAAAGCTCAAAAGGTAAGAAAACTAATTAAAAATGATTTTGATGATGCTTATAAAAAAGTTGATGCAATTCTAACCCCATCCACTCCAAGTTCAGCTTTTAAAATTGGTGAAAAAACAAATGATCCGGTCTCAATGTATTTAAATGATATTTTTACTGTTCCTGTAAATTTAGCAGGTTTACCAGGAATATCTATACCTGCAGGCCATGATGCTAAAGGATATCCTTTAGGATTACAGATAATTGGTAAAGCTTTTGATGAACAAAATATTTTAAACATTGCATATGCTATGGAAGATAAAATTAATTTTAAAAACAATATTACTGATTGGTGGATTAAGTGAGTAAGAACAAATCTGAATATCTAATTAATAGACATGATAATCAATATGAAGTTGTCATTGGTTTAGAAGTTCATGCGCAAGTTACATCGGAGTCAAAATTATTTTCAACATCCTCGACGAAATTTGGAGCTGAGCCAAATACTCAAGTAAGTTTAGTTGATGCAGCATTTCCAGGAATGTTGCCGGTAATAAACGAGTATTGCGTAAAACAAGCTATCAAAACAGGAATTGGTTTAAAAGCTAAAATCAACAAGAGATCTGTCTTTGATAGAAAAAATTATTTTTATGCCGACTTGCCTCAAGGGTATCAAATCTCACAATTTAAAGATCCAATTGTAGGTGAGGGTAAAGTAATACTTGATATGCCAGATGGTCAAAAAGAGGTAGGTATAGAAAGATTACACTTGGAACAAGATGCAGGTAAAAGCATTCATGATTTAGATCCTAAAAATACTTTTGTTGATTTAAATAGATCAGGTGTGGCTTTAATGGAAATAGTAAGTAAACCCGACCTAAGGTCCCCAGATGAAGTAAATGCATATATTAAAAAATTAAGATCTATAATGAGATATTTAGGCACCTGCGATGGAAACATGCAGGAAGGATCTTTGAGAGCAGATGTAAATGTATCTGTTAGAAAAAAAGGTTCAAAAGAGTTTGGAACTCGATGTGAGATCAAAAATGTTAACTCAATAAAGTTCATGCAGATGGCAATTGAATATGAGGCTAACAGGCAAGTTGATTTAATTGAGGATGGTCAAACGATTGATCAAGAAACAAGACTTTTTGATACTAAAAAAAATGAAACTAGATCAATGAGATCAAAAGAAGATGCTCATGATTATAGATATTTTCCAGATCCAGACTTATTGCCATTAGAAGTTTCAGATGATTTTATTGAAAATTTAAAATCAGAAATTCCAGAGCTACCAGATGAAAAGAAAAAAAGGTTTATAGAAAAATTCAAACTATCACCTTACGAAGCAAATATTTTAGTTTCTGATATTGAAACGTCAAATTACTTTGAAAATGTAATTAAGAAATCGGATGTAAAACTTGCATCAAATTGGATAATTGGAGAATTATTTGCAGCCTTAAATGAAAAAAATTTAGAAATAACTGAAAGCCCTATAAGCGCAGGCAACTTATCAAAATTAATTAATTTAATTAAGGATGGAACAATTTCTGGAAAAATTGCAAAAACAGTTTTCGAACAAATGATGGAGGGTGACAAAGATCCTCAAAAAATTGTTGAAGAAAAAGGTTTAAAACAAGAAAGTGATCCAAAAGCACTTGAGGCACTGATAGATAAGGTTATTGATGACAACAGAGACAAAGCTACCGAATATAAATCAGGTAAAGTTAAATTATTTGGTTTCTTTGTAGGTCAAGTAATGAAAGTTTCTGGTGGAAAAGCAAATCCTCAATTAGTTAATGAGATTTTAAAGAAAAAACTTTAGAATTTATGGGTTCAGACCTTAATATAACTAAAGAACTCCAAGAGTATATTTTAAGTCATGGATTTAATTTACATCCAGTCCAAAAAGAAATAATTGATTACAACACTTCTCTTGGTGATATCAAAAGAATGCAAATCTCAATTTCACAAAGTCAATTTCTGCATTTAATTATAAAAATTTCAAATATCAAAAAAATTTTAGAGATAGGTACATTTACAGGATTAAGTACGTTATCTATGGCTTTAGCATTATCAGATGACGGCAAAATAATTGCTTTAGATAAAAATGAAGAAACTAATAAAGTTGCAACAGATTTTTTTAAAAAAGCTAAGCAAGACCATAAAATAAAAACATTAATTAAACCTGCTTTAGAAAGTTTAGATGAAATTATAAATGAAAAGTTTGATTTAGTTTTTATTGATGCTGATAAAATGAATTATATTGAATACTATGAACGTTCTTTACAATTATTGAACAAAAATGGTCTAATAATCATTGATAATGTTTTATGGTATGGAGAAGTTGTGAATGAAAACAATACTGATAAATTTACTAAAAATATTAAAGAGTTTAATAGTCATATCTCAAAGGATACAAGGGTTGAAAAGTTAATAATTCCTCTTGGCGATGGAATGACTGTTTGTAGAAAATTATAATGTTTGAAGTAGTTGGTTTTTATAAATTTGTCAAAATTTCTTATCTAAAGAAAAATCAAAAAGTTTTATTAGAAACTTTAAAAAAGAAAAACATTAGAGGCACGATAATTATCTCTAAAGAAGGTGTAAATGGAACTATCTCTGGTAAAGCTTCAGATATTAAATTCACAATTAACAATTTAAAAAGAACCCTTAAATTTAAAGAATTTAATAGCAACAATGTCTCTAAAAGCTCATTCCAACCATTTCACAAACCTAAAGTAAAAATTAAAAATGAAGTTGTTCCTATGAATTTAACTTTAAATAAAAGAATAAAGAAAAAAGATAGCCATGTAGATCCAATCAAATGGAATAAGCTGATTAAAGAAAAGGATACTGTTCTTATAGATGCGAGAAAACCATTTGAGTACGATGTTGGAACATTTAAGGGAGCAATCAATCCTGACGTTGATAACTTTAGAGATTTTCCAAAATACCTTAAAAAATTAAAAAAAAATCAACCTATAGCTATGTTTTGTACTGGTGGAATTCGTTGTGAAAAGGCATCTGTATATTTGGAGAATAAAGGGTTTAATAACATTTATCAGTTAAAGGGTGGAATTTTAAATTATCTTAAAAAGACAAATAAGAAAAAAAGTTTATGGAAAGGTGAATGCTTTGTTTTTGATAACAGGATTAGTTTAAAATATGGTCTAAAAGTTGGTTCTTACTCAATGTGTAGCGGTTGTAGGAAGCCTGTATCTCTTAAGGATAAAAAATCAAAAAAATATGAAGAGGGTGTTTCATGTCCAAATTGTCACGATAATCTAACAGAACATCAAAAATCAAGATTTAGGATGAGACAAAAACAAATTAATCTTGCTAAAGAAGCAGGAAAAAGACATATCTTCCAAAAAGAGTATTAACAAATCTTAAATTAATGAATTTATTAAAAGATGAAGTTTCGTTGTTAGTAAGAAAACTTGCTGTGCCAGCAAGTGTAGGAACCTTATTCCAAACACTTTATACAATCGTAGATACTTTTTACGCAGGAAAAATATCGCCAGAAGCCTTATCAGCTTTGAGCAAGTCTTTTCCGATATATTTTTTGATTATTGCGACATCCATTGGAGTTACCGTAGCAGGAACATCATTGATTGGCAGTAGTATCGGTGAAAAAAACGAAAAAAATGTTTTAAGTTATTTTGGAAATGTAATCATTTATTCGATTATAATCTCGATAGTTGTATCTATTTTAGGATTTGTTTTTGGTGAAAAGATATTCTTATTAATGAATTCCTCTCAAGAAGTTACAATTCTTGGGCTCGAATATATAAATGTAATTTTTTTAGGTACGATATTATTTATTTTAGTAGTAGCATTAAATTCATTCTTACATGCAGAAGGAGATACTAAAACTTACAGAAATGTTCTAATATTTTCTTTTTTCTTAAACATTATTTTAAATCCAATTTTTATTTTTGGTTTTTTATTTATACCACCATTAGGAATAACTGGTATTGGGATAGCAACTTTAATTGCTCAATTTGTATCTTTGTTGATTATTCTTATAAAAATATTAAATAATCAAAGAATTAAACAAATAACTTTAGACCATTTTAAAGCTAAATTTTTTTTCTTAAAAAATATTTTTTTTCAATCAATGCCAATTACAATTGCCATATTAGGGTATTCTATTGCTGCAACAGTTGTTTTTACATATGTTGGATTATTTGGTGAATACGCTGTAGCAGGGTATGGATCTGCCACAAGAATTGAACAAGTAGTTTTGTTACCAATATTAGGAATTAATACAGCAATAATTTCTATAATAGCGCAAAATATTGGTGCAAAATATTACGATAGAGTGGAGCAATCCTATTTTACCTCAATAAAATATGGTCTATTTATAATGTTAATCGCTGGTGTAGTTATTTTTATAAGTGCTGACATTGTTCCTAAATTCTTTTCTTCAAACCCAGAGGTAATTATGCATGGCTCAATGTACCTTAAGATTTCTGCATTTATTTTACCTGCTTATCCAATATTTTTCTTATCAAATGGATTTTTTATGGCTCTTAAAAAGTCTGAGAAAGCAATGGTTAATAATATTGCTAGAAACGTTTTAGTTCCAGTTTTATCCTTTTACATTGCAAAGTATTTAAATGCAGATTTTAAAACTTTTTTTTATATTTGGGCAGTCTTCCAATGGCTGATATCATTGATTTTACTATTTTATGTAAAATATTATATTAAACATAAATTAGTTAGTATTTAGAATTATTTAAAAATGTTTTTTACAAAAAGAAAAGCAATATTATTATTTATAATTTGTTTAATATTTTTCTTTCTAACTTATAAGGATGTTAAATCATCAGAAATCACATCTGTTACAGGTTATGCCAAAGTTACAGATGGGGACACTATAAAAATAGATACTTTTAAAATAAGACTTGATGGAATAGATGCTCCTGAAAAAAAACAAAAATGTAAAAAACCTTATTTATCAATTTTTATGTTTACGTTTTACGAAGATTATTCTTGTGGTCAAAAATCAACTGAAGCATTAACTAAGAAAATAAATAACCAAAAAATTACCTGTAAAATTTCTGATATCGACTATTTCAAAAGACTTATAGGTGAATGTTATAAAAGAAAAACTAATTTAAATTCATGGCTAGTCTCAAATGGGCATGCAGTTGCTTTTAGAAAATACTCTAAAAAATATGTACCAGATGAGATACTTGCCAAACAAGAAAAGAAGGGGATATGGCAAGGAAAATTTGAAATGCCATGGGATTATCGAAAATCTAAAAAAAATTAAAATTATATAAATGGTTTAAATATTTGTAAAAATATTAGTAAATAAATTACAGCTCCCCATTTTCTTATCACACTGTTTATTTTTGTAGCCTTAATTTGTAATTTATCTGTTTTTTTTATGAGTCTACTAAATCCAATACTGCTGAATGTAGGTATACAGCAAAATACATACGACAATAAAATAAACTTATCTAAATCTGTAAGATAATCCAATTTAGGTATATCGCCTTCAAAGACAAAATTATAAGCAATTAAAGCTAATAATGCCACGATAGATGTGGTTAATCTGGCATCTAATTTATATGTTGGTATCCATAGAACTGACCAGGCGACAGATAAGATTAAAAATACAGGTATTATTATCTTGAATACATAATGAGCATAATTTCTTTCTATGTTTAAAACTAAATTAATTGTATTTTCATGATAATCGTAAGTAGTATTTAAATAAGGATCAAAATAACCTTGATCTATTACCTCTTCACTAACTATATCTGTAGATATTAATGTCCATCCAAGCTCCTTTAGTAAATTTGTATTTTGATACTTAATCAATCCCACAAAAGCACCAAGATCAGGTGTAATAAAGGTTACAGAAGATACTCCTCGGGGATAGTTAACCTCAGGGTTTGAAGTACTTTGTGCACCAGAGTTTATCTTTATTATTAGTTTTTGTTTGTCAAAAGGAAATTTTTTAAAATCAAATTTTTGTCTAAACTCACCAATACCATAATCTCTCATTGTCGTCCTTACAGAACCATTATCATACGAGAATTCTGCTGGTGCTTCTGTTCTAATGTCTACATTTTTTAGGTATTCAGAAAATGTTACTTCTTCTATAGGTAAAAATAATTGGTAATCTAAAAGTTCTTGATCAATATAATAAGGCACATCTCTTAAAAGACCTTTTGCATATTTATTAAACTCAGGTCTTTCATTAAGAAAAAAAGCATCAAATGAAATTTCTAAAACACCTTTAGTTGTATCAATTCTATTAATGTAATCCAAATCGAATCCAACTAATTTAATTTCATTTAAAAAATAGTTGTTAGAATTAAGACTAATTAAATCATTAGCATTTAGTATTTTAAGATTTACATTTTGATTTTGTTTATGGAGCTTTACTAATTTATCATCTTCTAATTTGGATAAATCAATCTCATTGTATTTTATCACCACATCACCAGGTTTAATCTTATCTTTCTCAAAAAGAGAAAATCTTAATATTGGATAATTATCTTTATTTCTTTTTATCTTTATAATTTTTTTTTCTTCATCGAATTTAAACTCATAAAATATACCTATGTCATTCCTTTCCTCAAGAAATGGGTATTCTTGTAGATTATGATTTTCTTTAATTAGATTATGAAAAATAGCACCTTCATCCGCATTTACCTTATTTAGATAAACAACTAATATTACAATAAATAAAATAACTTTTTCTAATATTTTCATAAAATATTTATTTATAATAATCTTTTAATTAATATAATTAAATTTTAATTTAATTTATATGGCTAAAATTCGTAAAACTGCTTCAATAGAAAATGGCTTGATGGAAGTTTTAAAGATATTAAATGAAGAAGAAGTTAAAGCTGCTATTGGAAAGGGCGCATCATATATACGAAAATGTAGTAATCCTGATTTACCTCAGCAAATTGATCATAATGATTCATTTTTATTGGATAAAGCCTGTATTGAAAAAGGTAAAGCACCACCTTTGTTAACTTCTCATGAATTTATGATAGCAAAAGAATTTGATAAAATAGAAACAGCTACAGCAAAAGATATCAGCCAGATTCTTGTACGTTCCACCATTCTACATGGTAAATTAACTGAATTGATTCATAATGCTCAAGATCCAAAAAGTGATAAAGGGGAGACAATTAGTGTTTTGGAAAAAAAAGAAATTAACGAAGCAATAACTGATTTAGAGAATAAAATAATGAAAATTAAAATGACAATAGATACTAAATTTTAATTTAACCTACTTCTTTAAACTTATCCCATTCACCATCTTGATTAAAGTCATAAGCAATAATATCGATGGTACCATCATCATCTTCATCAAATTCCGCCTCATCTGCATTACCATCTAAATCTTTGTCATAAAAAAACATTTCAAAGTTCTTGTTTTCATTTTCATCAAAAGCTACTATTTCGATTATTCCATCTTCATTTAGATCAATAAGAGCTTTTTCGTATCTTCCGTTTTTGTCCTCATCTAAAAACCATGTATCAATTTTGCCATTTTCATTTATATCCACTTCTTTTGCATCTGGATATTTTTTAGATATTCCACTTTTTTTATCTTTGTCAGATTTTTTTTGTATCCAAGTATTACCTTTTTTCTTTTTCTTTATATATTTTGAATCTATATCTTTTTGTTCAACTTCATTAATAAATTCAATCAAATCATCAACTGCGATTGCAAAATTAAGATTTTCACCTTCTGTAGTAAAAGTATTTACACCAATTAATTTTTGATTTTTATTAAATAATGGACCACCTGAATTTCCAGGATTAATATTTACATTTATCTGAATGGTATTTGCTTTGTGACGAGAATTTTTATATGTCCACTTATAGTCAGGTCTTTTTTGACTAACTCTACCATCACTGAATGTCCAAACTAGATCATTTGGGTGTCCAATAGCAAAAGCTGTTTCTCCTACCTTAACATCTTTATATTTTCCAAATTCAACTGGTTCAATTCTCTTAGGTAAACCTTTTACTTCAATCATTGCAAGGTCTTTTTGTTTATTTTTTTTAATTACCTTTCCAGTATAAAAATCAGTACTACACACTTTATTTAGATCCTCTGTTTTTAAACATATAGTTACATCTTTTGCAGTTTCTACAACATGCCAATTTGTTATTATTTTTAAACCTTTATGATTTATAAAAAAACCTGATCCAGTTCCTCTATCTTTTTCATTTTCAATGTAAACAACACTATTTGCGAACTTTTCATAAATTTCCTCTGGAGCTCCTTTAAATTTAGTTCGAGGTTTTCTATTTTTATTTTTTTTTTTAATAAAAGTAGATTGATTTTCTGCAAAATTTATAACTGTAAATAATTTTTCTTTAGATTGTTTGATTTTTTTTTCATCAACGAGTGGAGTGGAGTTCACTTCTATAGATGCCGAGCCTTCAATTTTTAAATTGCCACTAAGTTTGGATGCAATGATTTCAGCTGAAATATGAGAACTAAATAAAAAAAAAGATAAAAAAATTAATATCTTTTTCATTATTGTATATTTTGTTTAGGTATAAATAAAAAATCTCCACCTTGATGTTCCCATGTATCTGGATGGTAGTAATAAGGTTTTTGATTATAATTTCCTATAAATGCTCGTTTAACATTAAAACCAATGTCAGTCATACTTAATGGTAGAGCCAATTTTTCAGAAGTTTTCAATATATTTAAGAACGAAAGTGCAAAAATAGAATTTGTAGAGTTTGGTGCGGTATCACTTACTCTCCCTTCACTACCAGAAGATAAAACAATACGAGCTCTAAGGTTTAAGTCATCTTCTAAATGATCTGTCATAAAAGCTCGATGTTCATCATTTTTAAGATCAAGAATATTTGTTCCTTTAAATTTTCCCCCAACATAACAAGAGTCCACCATTACAGCTAAATGGTGAGCTTTAATTTCTGTTAGATATATATTCAATTCACTTACGTTTATCCAATCACCAAGGCCCCATTCAAGACTACCATCTTTTGGTATCCAATATGCTTGCGTCGCTTTTGTAAGTCCGTGACCTGAATAGTATATTAGTACATAATCATTAGTAGTCGTTAGTTTAGACAAGTCTCTAAATGCTTTAAGTATTTGTTTCTTAGTACCATCTTTAACCATAATGATTTTTTCAAATTTATAACTTTTGTCTAAAACAGATTTAATCGCAGTAATGTCATTTATTGGAGAAACAAGATCATCCCAGCCTTGATCATCATAATTAGAGTTTCCAATCAATAACGCATAATATTTACCATTAGGTTTAAGTAATATTTTTTTATTATTTTTTTTAGGTAATTGTCTTTCAACTAATTTTGTTTCTATAGAGTTATCATTTTTGAAATCATTTAATTTAGCTATTGCTTCATTTTTAGTGCTGTAAAATTCAAATTCGACATTATTTCCATCACTAGTTTCGCCATCACCTTTTCCATATGATCCCACTTGTCTAAATCCTCCAGTCATAGTTAAATTTTTCTTACATTTCAAAACAACCTTTCCCATCATTTGATCAAATAAAACACCAATTTGACTATCAACTTCACAACTATTTTTTTTGTTGTCAAAATATGCAATCCCATCACTTAAACTATGGAAAGATTTATTTTTAAAATTAAACAATTTAGAATTTTTATTTGAGTTTACATACCCATAAATATACTGTGGCTCTTCACCCTCTAGAGGTTCAATAAAAGCAGCAAAATAAAATTCTGCTTTTGGAAGATCATTTACATCTTTATGCTTCTTAAGTTTGTCTTTGATATCTTTAACCTTATCCTTACTTTTTTTAGTAATCCACGATTTTGAATCTTTAATTTTTTCTTTTAATTTTTTCTTATTCTCTTTAACTTCTTTTTTTTTTATCCATGAAGTTGTTTTTTTTTCTGCTTTTACAACTTTTTTAATTTTATTGTTATTTAATGTATGTTTCGAAAATTCATTTTTGGTGATAAAAAAAACACCTTTATTTTTATCATTTCTAGCTTTTAAAAATCTGAAGAGTTCTGAACTATTCTCTCTAGTTACGACAATATCTTTACCTTCGCATAATGATGAGTTTTTTAAAACAGTTACTGGATATCCAAAAGAGGATTCAGAGCCTTTTTGAACACAAAACCCATTAACTTTATCTGATTTTTTTTTTATCCAAGATGTATCCGAATGACTAAAAGATATTAGGCTTAGAAAAATGGTAATGGCAATAATTGTGTTTTTAAAATATTGCATATGAAATATTACATAAAAATTAAAAAAATTTAAACATTTCTTCTTGGCTATCTAGGCAACCTTCCTCCTGAATTTAGACAATCTTGAAGTGAACTAAAACTCTCAAATTTCTTTGTTTGTTTGTAATATTGAGAACCTATTTCATGACAAATGCCACTAGATGATTTTTTTACATTAGGATTTTGAATATTGTCACATGATATTAAGAATAACAATAAAAGTATAAGTTTTGAGATTTTAAGCATAGCAAACTTAATTACGTCCTTTATTACTTTTTATATTAAATGATGAATAAATTAAAATAACCAAAATTAATATCAATATTATAGTTAATAAATTTTCTGTTAAGTGTTCTCTTACTTCCTCAAAACGTATTGATCGTAAAGTATTTAATACATAGACACCAGCATCATCAAAAAAAATTATTATATCGTCAATAAATATAACTAATTCTGTTACTATTGATTTACAAATTAAAGATAATTTAAATAATAATGTTAACAAAATTTTTGTCAAAACAACTTACCTTCATCATTTAATTTTGGTAGATCATTAAAAGATATTTTTTTAACAATACATTTTAATTTTCCATTTATTTTTAGTTGTCCATTGTTTCGATTAATTGACAAATAATCTGTTGTGATAAAGTTTTCGCTATATTGTCTGATATAGTCTAAATTTCTAAATTTTTTAGTTCTTACATTATAATTTGATCCTAAGATAATGCCTGTCAATTTATAATAATTATTATTACATTTTAAATATGTGGGTAAATCAGAACTATAAGCATTGTTGCTTATTGTACTTAATAAAATGATACTAGCTAAAAATTTACTGTAAGAAAAAAGCAATCTTGATATTGAAGAAAAAATAATTTTCATAATTTGTCTTTATCTCCCCTATTAAATAGGGGAGATATTAGAAGTATTAGCCATCCTCCTTGTTCAGGTTTAATAATACAGATCCAATTACACCAAAAATAATTGGTGAAAATCTTGATGCAGATCCCATAAATGAAGTAAGATTTATTCCCATCCAAGATAATGCAAAATCAGCTACTGCAAATATTAAAAATAAACTTCCTAATATCTGTAATGTAGAAAAAATACTTTCTTGTTTTCTTGTTTTTACTTTATTCATTTTTTTTCTCCTTTTGTTGTTGTTTGTCATGAGACTTATTTAACAGTTAGAGAAAAATTTTCTTGTCCAGCTTAGAAAAAAATTTTGGACAATTTAACTGTCCAAAAGTTAATTAGATCTTGGACAAGAAATTTTAATAAATGAAATTATATTTCAGAATATGAAAAATATTTTATTAATTATGTTATTAATAATATTAAGTGGGTGTGCTTCAACTAATTGGACTCATCAAAACTCAAATAATTCAAAATTAAGTCTTGATAAAGGAGAGTGCAGAGCTTTTGCTAATTCTAAAAGCCCTACATATTTGTGTAAAAACCCTCTTTATTGTGAGCCAGAGGAGTGGGCTGAAGTAATAACATCAATATCAACAAACAATGCAACATTTGATTATTGCATGTACAAGAAAGGATATAAACCGAACTAATGAAAAAAATTTTATTGAAACTTAGATTAATTTATATGAAGATATTTAATAGAAAAAAGAGGGGTTTAATGTTTGAGTTTCCAAATGTAAAAGTCAAAATTTTAGAAGATAAAATTGATGTATCAAAAAATGCTCAAACAGATGGTAAATTAAATATACCGCCTTCAAATTCAAAACATTTGTCTGTTTGCGAAAATGAGGCAATGGTTAGTGCAGATGAGTTTAGAGCTTCACAGGTATCTAAAGCGACCACTGTTTTAAAAAACTTAGAAGAAAAAATTAGAAATAGCCAGTCAACATTGGACCAAGATAATTTTCACGTTGCACAATTCAAAAATGAAGTTAACGATCAATTAATAAATGCTGATGGAAGATTATCAAATTTAAAAGATATTTATGATAAAGAGCATAAACAAGTAAGAAATTTTCAATTAGAAAATCATTTAACTAGAGAACCCAATCCTTTAACAACAGGAAAAATATTTATTGGAATTTTTGTGATTGCCTTTTTATTTGTGGTTGAATTAATTGTTAATTCAAATTTACTTGCTCCTGCTATGGCTAGTGGATTAACAGAAGGTAGAGCTATTGCTGCTGGTGTAGCTGGCTTAAATGTTTTTGTTTCTTTCGTGGTTGGTTTTTACGCACTTAAAAACTTTCATCATGTTAAAATTTTAAGAAAAATAATCTCTCAAATAAGTCTTTTTATATATTTGGTTTTTATATTTTATTTAAATTGGGCCTTAGGGGCATATAGAGCTATTAACGAAGAGACAGGTGCCAATATGTTAGATATTTTACAAGGATCAGCAACTAATGTTGACACTAGTTCTATGCAAGCACATTTTCCTTGGACTGTAGATTTAACTTTTACTTCCTTAATACTGGTTTTTATAGGAATAGGTTTTGCATTGGTATCTTTAATTGACGGATACTTGTTCAATGATAGATACCCAGGTTTTGGTGCCATAGCTAAATTAAGAGATGAAACTAAGAAAGAAATTGATAGGTTAAGGGAGAGACTTTCACCTGAAATCAATAAAAAATTTAGAGATGAAATCAAAAAAACTAACGAGAAAAGACAATCTGTTATTGAAAATATATTAAGAAAGGAATGGACGCCGAATATAACTTCTCTTCAAAATATATTTGATGGTTACAATAGATTTATAAATGACCTTAATGGAGCTTTAACTCATACAGTTGGAGAATATAGAAGAGTAAATGAAACATACCGAAACACTGAACCTCCAGAGTATTTCTCTAGCGATCTAGGAAAAAAATTAAGTGAAAATCATTTAGATACCAAACTTGTTTTTGCTGGGTATTCAGATTTGTATTTAAGTAAGGATCAAATAGAGAAACAAATGGCCGTTTATTTAAATAAACTTGAGGATGAGGGAGATGATTATATTGACAAAATCAACAATTATCACGAAAGCGAAATAAATAAAAAAGTTGAAGATATTAGGAGTAAATACAATGTTTCAATTTCATAAAAACTTGAGACAAATTTTATTAATTTTTTTGTCAACCTTAATTATTTCAAATGCTAATGCAAATAATTATCCTGATGGTTATCCTGAATGCTGGAAGGATAGTGAAAATCCAATTAATACTTCAGTAGTACCTTTAGATATTAACAAAAATAATATGGGGCAAACAAAAGATTTATTTTTACCTCAAAACTCTAAAATAGGACATAAATTTTTTCTAGTTGATTTTACTTCACCATTAAAGAAAGCTCAGGTTGATTGGATTAAACAAAGAATTTTTGGTAATGCAGTAGTTAAAACAACACCTCCCTATTGGAGAGTCTCTTATTTAAGAATTGATGATACTCCAGTTCAGTCTCAAGAAATTGCATATTCTCATGGTAGAATGAAGACTGGCAAAAATTCAAAATTTGTTGGTGAGAAAGTCAACTCAGGATGTGAAGGTTTAAAACAAATACAAACTGCATTTCAAGCATGGTCTGGTATAAACAAATCTTTTGAAAATGTTTTTTTAAAAAATTATGAAACGGAAGCTAATAGAAGTCTTATATTTGAATACTTGTTTCATATTTTAAGAGAACCTAGTATGGATTTTACTACAGAATATCCCGAAAGAGAGCTTGTTATCGTCTCCGACCTAATGCAGCATTCAAAAAGATTTTCTTTTTATAAACATTGTAAGACTGACTTGTCTTTAAAAAAGCCAAATAAATGTAGAACTTTTGAAAAATTATTAAAAAAAACAAAAGTTAAAAATTATATAAATGACAGAAAACCAAGTTCAGAAAGTTTAAAAAATTTAAAAGTTACAATCTTATATATTAATCATGAATATGAAACTAGAGAAGGTTTATCAAGTTCATTGGTTACTTTATGGGAAGATTTATTTGCTCATTTAGGGATTGATAATTATGAAATAGTTAAACAACTTGCTATTAATTAATGTTGTCGTCACCATTATTTATCTATCTTGCAACGGTACTTCCTCCCATAATTCTTGGAATAATTATTTGGAAATCAGATAAATTTCCTGAACCTGGAAAATTTCTTGTAACTGCATTTATGCTAGGAGTTTCTATATTTTTACCTTTGGATTTTTTAATTTTATTTTCAGAAGATTATTTAGCTCCATTTCTAGGTTTAAATTTAGAATTAATTAGCAAATGGGAAGAGGGAGGTGATTTTCCACGAGGAGAATTTGCTTTTAAACATTTTTTCAGAGCAGCTTATTTAGAGGAAGGTTTAAAATTTGCATTTTTAATTTTTGTTTGTGTAAGATTAGATGCCCTAAATGAACCTATTGATGCAATAGTATATGGAGCAGCTATTGGTCTTGGATATGCAGCTATGGAAAATCTTTTTTACCTTTATGCTCCAGATGCATGGTCACTAGAAACAGTTAAGACAAGATATTATCCTTTAATCATGCATTTAGGTTTTGGTGTAGTAATGGGCTGGCTATTAAGCTTAAGTTTATTTGATGAAACAAGTAAATTTAAAAGAACATTTTTAATAATTCTTTCCCTATTAATCCCAGTTTTGTTTCATGGAACCTACAACTATTATGGTACAGCTGATATATTTCCAATTCTTACTATAATTTTAATAATTTCAATTATTTATTGGGCTAGAAGAGAGCAATTAAAAAAAATTACTGAAGCCGAGGATAAAAATGTGCCTACGACATCAGATATTACTTATACTTATGGTTTATCTTTACTGTTGGTTGCAGTAGTAGTTACATCAGCAATTTTATATTCATGAATTAAATGCCTTATATTAAAGGTCAGTTTCCACAAGATGTTTCATTAGAAGATAGTTTTTTTTTGTGTGCTAATGAAAAAATCTCTTACAATGATATTAAATCCATAGCTGTTTATGTTAAAGAGAGCGTTACTAATTTAACCTATTACACTGGTATACCTACGTTTAAAGATTTATCCTCAAACTTAAGAATTTTATTGCTTAATGGAAATAGAATAGAAATTCAAGTTTGTGCTTACTCTGAATGGGGTCCGTTTAAAAATAAAATAGGGGCAAATTTAACAGACGATGCCTTATCTTTTGCAAATTATATTGAACAAAAAACATTCAATCAAAGAAAGAAAATATATTTAGATACAGGGAATAATGAAATTTATTTTAAATATCAAGGTTACGAATTTCTTAAAAATAAAAAAATTAGATTAGGTGGAAAAATATATGCTTCACTTGATACAAATGAATTTAAAATTACTAGATATTTTAAAAAATTATTGTTTGAGAAAAAAGGAAATTTTTTTGGGGATATTTTTAATTTAGATGATGATGAAATTTCAATTAATCTTTATTACGATGAAGATGTTGTAATTGACCTATTAAATAAAATCTAGAAGCTTAAATCTTGACACATACATAGCACAGTGAGAAAGTATTGTTTATGAGAATATTCTTATCAATATTAATTTTAATCTTTAGTTTTCAATCTTTGACCAGGGCAGATGATATAAGTGACTATGAAATTGAAGGCTTAAGTATTGGCGATAGTTTACTTAATCATTTTAATGTGACTGAAATAAAAAATTTTCAAAATTATGATGACTTACCATCAGATCTGAGTTTTAGAATAATTGAAATCTTTTCAAATGAAATGAAAATGGAATTATATGACTCTGTTCAAATATATTATAAGCCCAATGATAAAAATTTTAAAATACATGGTGTAAATGGTGGTTTATTCTGTGACACCAAAAACAAGTGCATTAGTCAGTATGATCAAATTAAAAAAGATATATCAAAATTATTTGGAGATAGTTTAAAAAGTGATAATTTTAATGGAAAACATATGGACGACGATACCGGTAAAAGTATATTCGAATATGTTGTATATTATCACCCAAATGGTGAAATAGCTGTTGGATATACTGATTGGTCAAAACATATGAATTATAACGACAACGTTAGTATCGATATTACAACTCAAGAAGTATCAAATTGGGTAAAAAATAATTATGGGCTAGGTGGTTAATTTTTTATATGAGGTTTTTTTTATTAGTTATTATTTTTTTTTTAAATCTTCAATCATTAACTAAGGCTGACATATCTGAATTTGAAATTGAGGGAATTGGTATTGGTGATAGTCTTTTAAATTTATTGACTGAAAATGAAATAAAAACAAAATCCTCTGACACTCATTATTATAAAGATAATAAGTATGTATATTATTTTTTTCCATATTTAGATTTTTTGACTACCTACGAGTCGCTTCAGGTAACTGTGAAACCAAATGATAAAAAATACAAAATAGAAGGTGTAGATGGTGTAATCAGATATAAAAATATCAAAGAATGCAATAAAAAACTTGCTGAAATTAAAAATGAATTAGAAAATGTTTTTGGTATAGATGGAATTTTTGATGAAGGTGAACACCCAGGTTATAAGAACAGTACTTATATAAGATATGTCTTTAACCTATCTGATGGAAGAGTTGATTGTGTATGTTTTGATATGAGCAAAAAATTTGAAAATCAAGGCAAACTAGACTCATTATATATTTCAATTGTTTCAAAAGATTTTAGTCAATTCATAACTTATGAAAATTACTAGTTATTATATATTTAAAAAAATTTTATTTTCCCTAATTATAATCCTTAGTCTTCAATCATTCACAATAGCAGATGATATTCAAGATCTTGAAATTGAAGGTATGAGTATTGGAGATAGTTTATTAAATTATATGTCAGAGGCTGATATAAAAAAAGAAATTGAAATTACAAAAGATCATTACAGTTATTTAGAGGATCCATTAAGGTTTAGAGAAGTTTATTTTTTTTCAAATAACAATAATTTTAATACTTACAAGACAGTATCTGTGATGTTTAAAAATAATGATAATAAATATAAAATTGTATTTATTAGAGGTATGAAAGATTATGTAGAAAATTTACAAGGATGTATTTCTAAACGAAGTGAAATATCAGAACAAATAGAAACTATCATACCTAAATACTCTAAAGATTTTAGAGAAGGTAAATCGAGGTTAGATAAATCAGGAAAAAGTACAACTAATAATATTTATTATATATTTAATTCAGGTGATGGAATAATTTTAGCTTGTAATAATTGGGAAGAAAAATTAAGAAAAAAAAATAATTGGACCGAGGGTTTAAGTGTAGTTTTGAGGACCAATGAAGTCGGTTCTTGGTTAAATGGAGGATAATCCACTTATTCATAAACTTAAAATATTTACAAGATTTTATTATTAATAAGTTATAGTTATTAAAAATTATTTATGAGGATATTTTTATCAATATTGATTTTAATTATAAGTTTTCAATCATGGGCTAAGGCCAATGATATAAAAGATTTTGAATTAGAAGGGTTAAGTGTGGGTGATAGTCTTTTAAATTTTTTCAATAAAAAACAAATAACTACAGAAATGAACAGTGGTTATGCGCATTTTTATAAAGATAATAAATTTGTGAAATTGGCAATTGGTACTTCTAATGAATATTCTATGAGAACAAATTTAAAAATTTATGATGAAATTGCAGTTACTATTAAACCAGAGGATAAAAAATTTATTATTTATGGTTTGAGTGGAGATATTATGTGCAAAGAGAACATTAAATATTGTTATACAAAACAAAAAGAAATTATCTCTGATTTGAAAGTTTTTTTTAATAATAACATAATTCTTAATAAATATGAGGATTCTCATTGGATTGATGACACTGGTAAATCTATAGTAAACGTAATCGAAATATTATCAAAAAAGGAGGAATTATTAATTGCAGTAAGCGTATACGATATGAATGAAGATCTTGATTATTCGGATCAAATCTCTGTTGAAATTACATCAAATGAATATGAAAATTTTTTAAGAAATGTTGCAAATCATTAAAATTAAACAAGTAAATTTTTTTAAATATAGTTTTTTTCTAACTGTATTAATTTTAATCTTTAGTTCGCAAAACTTGAGTAAGGCAAATGATATAACTCAATTTGAAATTGAAGGAATGAGTATTGGGGATAGTTTACTAGATTATGTAAATAAAAGAACCATAAATACTTCTCGTAAGTACGAATATGATGACGAAAAGTTTTATACTATAGATCTAATACTTGATAAGTTTAAAAATTATTATGCAGTTCAGATACATCTAAAAAAAAATGATCAAAAATTTAAAATTTATGGGATTGGTGGTGCTATAAAATTTGGTGAACCAGGAAAATATTTTCCTGAATCTATAAAACAATGTAAAAACCAAATGACTATAATAGAGAAAGATATAGATAAAATCTTTGTAGATGCTGATAAACAATCTGCTCAAGCAGTAGGTCAAGGTGATTATGATCCTGAGGCAGTAAGAGATGAAATTTACTACACATTAGAAAATGGTCATATCTACCTTCAATGTGTTTCATGGGGAAAAGTAACTAAAGAGAAAGATTATTTATTTGATAACTTAAGATTAACCATGTTGAGCATAGAGTTTTATAACTGGATTGAAAATGAAGCTTATAATTAAATATAATGCCAAAATAAGTTAATCATTAAAATTTTTTTTAATTGTAAGATAATATTGACACTCATAAGACACAGTGAGAAAGTATTTGTTATGAGAGTATTTATCATATTATTAATATTGATATTAAGTCTTCAATCAGGGACCAGGGCCGATTACGTTAGAGATTTTGAAATAGAGGGTTTCAGTATCGGAGATAGTCTTTTAAATTATATGACGTATGATGAAATTAAAAAGGAATTAAATAAAGATAACAATTTTTATTATAAAAATAAAACCTATGTATCAATTTTATCATCAAATAAAATATATGAAAATTTAGAAATTTATGATGATATATTTTTTATTATTAAATCTAAAAATGACAATAAATTTTTTATTAAAGGTATAGAAGCACAGCTTAAAATTGATAAAAATATATCTGAGTGTTATAAGAAACAAAAAATAATTGCAAATGATATCCAAAAATACTTCCAAGAACTAAATATAAATGAAATTAAATTTGATGTAGAAAAATCAGAATTAGAGGGAGGAAAAGACAAAAGTGTTAGATATATAGACATGCCTCTACCTAATGAAGCTGGAGAATTTCGAGTGGCTTGCCACGAAAGAGAAGATACAAATTTGTTGTTTGTAATTATTAATAGTAAAGAATTTATGAATGCATTACATAATTAGTAAAACCTATTATTTATGAAAATCTATTTAGTTTTAATAATTTTGATTTTTAGTCTTCAATTTCAAACTAAGGCTGATGATATTTCTGAATTTGAAATTGAAGGTATTACTCTTTACGATAGTGCTTTAAAATATTTTAGTGAAAATGATTTACAAGAAGATGTTGTTGATAGTTATACTTCCAATAAATATTCTACATCTGCTATTTGGCAAAGTCTAAATGAATATGATTATCTGCAATTAAGTTATAAAACTGGAGATCCTAAATATGTATTGCAAGATATTTCAGGTACAAAAAGAATAAATTATAATGATTGTTTAAAAGAATTGGATCAAATAGAAAAAGAAATATCATCTTTATACGAAGATAATTCAAATATTAAAAATAATGGAAAAATTTCATACAATCATCCAGCTGACAAAAGCGGCAATTCAAAGGTTACGGATATCGCTTGGATTTTTCAAAATGGAGATTTAATAGTAATTCAATGTTACAATTGGCAAACTGCATTTGGTAAAAAAAATAAATTTAGAGACTCTTTAAAAATTGCTATTTCAAATAAAGACATAGATAAATGGTTTTCCCATGAGGCATATGATTAATATATAATTATCTTTTCAAGTTTATAGCTAATTACTTGAAAAACTTGAGTTAATAACGATTTAATAATTACAATCTAGAAACACAATCTTCAATCCAATCCCATAGATGTTGAGCAAATGATCGTCTAACAAATGTGTTAACTACATTTTCTTCTTTATGGTGCAGAATTACATCTACATGATTTAAAACAGTCTGAGTTGTTGATCCTTTTTTTTCTTTAAATTCATTAAAATTAAAAGGAGATCCTGCTGAAAAGATTTCATAGACATTTTCACCTTTAAGTTCTAATTGAACAAATTGATCTGTTACATCGATAACTGCACCTAAATTTGTTTTTGAAATACTACCAAATAACATTTCATATAGATCGGATTTGTTAGTGTCTTTACTTGCCAGCTCATTTGAGATTATCATCCATTCGTCTGGACTTAGCCATATTGCTGTTAATTTATCACTTGTTGTTGAAGTGTTTGCTTCTGTAGGTAAGATCATATTAAGATTTTTACCAACATTTGTTAAAAACTCTCTTTTTTTACCTCTTAAATTAATTTTCATTACTGGAGAGATTTCCTTTACAGAAATACTTTCTTGATTAATTTCATTTTTAATAACTGAATTATAATTAAGCATTTAACCTCTCATTTTTCTCATCGTAAAACACTGGATTTGCAACAGTGACATTAATATTTTTACTTTCCATAGGCACAAAAAGTTGTTTTCCTATCATGTCTTTTCCACCTCTAACAACTGCAAGCGCAATTGATTTATTCAGGTTGGGACTGAAATAACTTGAAGTTACATGCCCAAGCATTTCAACTGGACTTTGATTTAACTCTGAAACGATTTGTGCTCCTTCCTCTAAAACTACATTTGGATCCTCTGTTAATAAACCCACTAACTGTTTTCTATCTTCTCTCATTGTATCAGACCTATAAAGAGATCTTTTTCCTATAAAATCGTATTTCTTCTTACTGACTATCCAATCCATTTGAAGATCGATAGGAGTCATTGTTCCATCTGTATCTTGACCAACAATAATAAAACCTTTTTCTGCTCTTAATAAGTGCATTGTCTCAGTTCCATAAGGAGTAATGTTAAACTCTTTACCTGCCTCTATACACTTTTCCCATAAATCTTTTCCATAACTTGCTTGAACATTTATTTCGAAGCTGTGTTCTCCAGTAAAACTAATTCTCATTATTCTGCATTGAATATTGCCAATTTTCGTTTCTTTGAATGACATGTGCGGAAAGTTTTCATCTGATAAATCTAAATCAGGAATTATTTTTTTAAGAATTTTTTTACTATTAGGTCCGCATAAACTCGCTGTAGCATAATGATCTGTTACAGAGGTTAAATACACATCAAGCTCAGGCCATTCTGTTTGAAGATAGTCTTCAAGTTTACCTAAAACATTTGCTGCTCCACCAGTAGTTGTGGTCATTATGTAATGATTTTCACCTAATCTTGTTGTAACTCCATCATCATAAACCATACCATCCTCATTTAGCATTAGGCCATATCTACATTTCCCTATAGCTAATTTTGACCAAGCATTTGTATAAACTCTATTTAAGAATTCAGAAGCATCACTTCCTTGAATATCAATTTTACCAAGAGTGGAGGCATCCAGTATACCAGCACTTTCTCTAGCAGCTTTACTTTCTCTTTGAACTGCTTGATGCATAGTTTCTCCGTTAATAGGGTAGTACCATGCTCTCTTCCATTGTCCGACATTTTCAAATTCAGCTTTATTTTCAACATGCCAATCATTCATTGGCGTTCTTCTAAAAATATCAAAAAACTTTCCTACATTTCGACCTACAATAGTTCCAAATGTTAATGGTGTGTAAGGAGGTCTAAATGTAGTAGTTCCTAATTCTCCCATTTTAACGCCAGCAGTATCTGCAATTATTCCTAATGCATGCATATTTCCTAGTTTACCTTGATCAGTTCCCATACCGGTAGTCGTGTATCTTTTAACATGCTCAATAGATCTAAAACCTTCTCTTAATGCTAATTTTATATCTTTAGCTGTTGCATCGTTTTGATAATCTACAAATGGTTTAGTTTTGCCTAAAGGTTTATCGGAAGGAAGTAACCAAATATTTTTTTTTGAATTTTCCTGATCAATCTCAACTTTAATATTATCTAAATCCGTTTCTTTAATATTTAGAGTATCTTTAAGCTTATGATTTAAATTTTTAATGATTTCATCAATTTTAAAATCTCCACTACAAGATCCTACACTTATTTGTTCGGATGTATTTTGATTTGGTAAGAAAATTTGTTTTTCATCATCAAATTTTAGTTTACTACCTGATTGTGTATATAAATGTACAGCAGGTGTCCAACCACCAGCAACTCCCAAGCAATCACATGAAATAGAAATTTTACTTCCAGTCACTGAAGTACCATCAGTAGATAGTTTCATGATTGAAATGCTATTTAATCTTTTGTATCCAGTTGTATCAACAACTGTGTGTGACCAGTAAACTTTAATACCTGCTTCTTCTACCTTTTTAACAATTTTACTTTCAGATTGTTCTCTTATATCAATAATTGCCTCAACATTTATACCTTTGTTATATAGTGACAAAGCACTCTCGTAAGC
The DNA here is from genome assembly GCA_902536005.1 of uncultured Pelagibacteraceae bacterium. Taxonomy (GTDB): domain Bacteria; phylum Pseudomonadota; class Alphaproteobacteria; order Pelagibacterales; family Pelagibacteraceae; genus Pelagibacter. The sequence continues at coordinate 556 of CACAVT010000010.1, read as the reverse complement.
ACTATCATTATTAGTAAAAAATACATTATTACTACCACATGCAACTCCATAAAATTCGCTGTATTTTTTAATAGCAGATGAAAGCATTATTCCTGGTCTATCATTATTATTAAATATTAAAGGTCTTTCTAATGCACCTGTAGCTAAAATAACTTTCTTAGCTCTAATTTTAAGGAGTCTTTGTCTGATTTTATTTGTTTTATCTTTTGCCTCTAAATGATCAGTAAGATTTTCTCTAGCCAAAAGATAATTATATTGATGATAAGCAGCTACACTTGTTCTTGTTTTTATTTCAAGATTTTTAATATTTTTTATTTCCTCTATTTCTTTTTTTAACCATTCAGAAGGAGTTTTATTATCAATTTTGTTAAATTCATTATTTTCATAAATAGTTGATCCACCAAGTTCATTTTTTTCATCAACTAACAATGTTTTAAAATTATTTTTTGCTGCATTTTTTGCTGCTAATATTCCTGATATACCTGCTCCCACAACCAATACATCACAGTGAACATTTCGGTGGTCATAAATGTCAGGGTCACTTTTTGTTGGTGAT
>CACAVT010000009.1 GCA_902536005.1 uncultured Pelagibacteraceae bacterium | reverse complement strand
CTCTCATTCATTATTTCTTCATAAGATAATTCATCAAAATAATTTAAATTTTTTGTTAAAGTTTCTCTCACGTTATTTAATATAATATCTCTATCTCTGTGTGCACCACCTAATGGTTCGTCAATTATTTCATCTATAACTTTTAACTTAAGTAAATCTTTAGCTGAAAGCTTCATAGCTTTCGCTGCATCAAGCATTTTTTTTGGATCTCTCCATAGAATAGTTGCACATCCCTCAGGTGATATTACTGAATAAATTGCATTTTCTAGCATAAGGACTTTATTTGATGAAGCTAATGCAATTGCTCCACCAGAACCACCCTCACCTATAATTATTGCAATTGTTGGAACTTTAAGCTCCATACAGCATTCGATTGATTTAGCAATTGCTTCTGCTTGTCCTCGTTCTTCGGCTCCTACACCTGGATATGCTCCTGGAGTGTCAATAAAAGAGATTATGGGAATGTTAAATTTGTTTGCTAGGTTCATTAATCTTATAGTTTTTCTATAACCTTCTGGCCTCATCATTCCAAAATTTCTTTCTATTCTGCTATCTAAATCTTCTCCTTTTTCTTGACCTATTACTAAAACTGATTTTCCATTAAATTTTGCAAATCCAGTTAGAACCGATTTATCCTCTCCATAGTATCTATCTCCAGATAGGGAGATAAAATCATCAAACAAATTATCAATAAAAAATTTTGCTTTAGGTCTATCTTCGTGACGAGCAACCATAGTAGTCTGCCAAGGATCTAGATTGGAATAAATATTTTTTAATTTTTCATCTATTTCTGTTTGAGTGCTTGAAATTTTTTGAGTATCGACTTCTGATAATCCCTCTTGATTGTAAGGATCTTTCAATTTTTCTAGTTCGTTTTCTAGATCTTTAATTTCTGTTTCAAAATTTAAATAATTTTTCATCTTTTATTTATAATGGATGGTTAAAATACAAAAAAGGCAATAAAATGATATTAAATAAGGTGTAATTCTTATTAATTGACTTAAATCATTTAACAGATACAAATTAATAATCGGGAGAGACTATTTATAGCGCCGAAGGAGCAACCACCCCGGAAACTCTCAGGCAAAAGGACCGATTAAAGCATAACACTCTGGAAAGAGATTGATTTCCGCCGAAGGAGTAAAGCTCTCAGGCAAAAATACAGATGGGGTACGAACTTAAGTGCTATGCAAGAAAAATATATTAAAATTAATAATCTTCAGGTATCAGAGAAACTATCAAACTTTGTAAATGATGAATTATTAAATAATACAAATATATCTTCAGAAAATTTTTGGTTAGGTCTAGAAAAAACCCTCGATGAGCTTGCACCAAAAAATAAAGAATTAATTAAATTTAGAGAAGAATTGCAAAAAAAAATAGACGATTGGCATATCAAAAATAAAGGTAAGGAATTTAATTTAGATGATTATAAAAAATTTTTATTAGAAATTGGTTATTTAAAAAAAGAAGGACCTGATTTTAAAATAGAAACTGAAAATGTTGATGAAGAAATTGCGAGTATAGCTGGACCTCAGTTGGTTGTACCTGTCATGAATGCAAGATATGCATTAAATGCTGCAAATGCAAGATGGATGAGTTTATATGATAGTCTTTATGGTACAGATGTTATTGAGCAGTCTGAAGACAGCGTATCTGAACGGTATGACCCTTTAAGAGGTGAAATGGTAATAAAATATGGTAGAGATTTTTTAGATAAATACTTTCCATTAGCTGGATTAAGTTGGAATAAAATTACAAGTTTTGCAGTGAAATATGGTAAATTAAAAGTTTTAAAAGGTGCTGATATTTTTGATTTGGAAGATGAAAATAAATTTATTGGGCACAGGGGTGAAAGTGACAATCCATCTGCAATTATTCTAAAGAACAATAACTTACATATTGAAATTCTTAAAGATTCAAGAGCTTTTGCTGCTCAACAAGATCACGCAGGTATTAGCGACATTATACTAGAATCTGCAGTGTCAACTATTTGTGATAATGAAGATAGTGTTGCAGCAGTTGACTCCGAAGATAAAATTATTTGTTATCGAAATTGGCTAGGTCTAATGAAAGGAGACCTTAAGTCTAAATTTGAAAAAGAAGGGAAATTATTTGAAAGAAAATTAAATCCACACAGAAGTTATATCTCAAAAGATGGCAAAGGTTTAAAGTTACATGGAAGAAGCCTTTTGCTTGTAAGAAACGTTGGTCATCTAATGACTAACCCATCAATTTTATTAAGTGATGGAAGTGAAATCCCTGAAGGTATAATGGATGCATTTATAACTACAGCAGCTGCACTACATGATATTAAAAACAAAAATAATTCAAGAACTGGATCAGTTTACATTGTGAAGCCTAAAATGCATGGTCCAGAAGAGACAGCATTTACAGATTTAATTTTTTCTAAAGTTGAGGAAGTTTTAAATTTACCTAAGTACACTTGTAAGATTGGTATTATGGATGAGGAGAGAAGAACATCGTCAAATTTAAAAGAATGTATTAGAAGTCTAAAAAATAGAGTTTTTTTTATTAATACTGGCTTCTTGGATAGAACTGGTGATGAAATGCATACATCAATGGAAGCCGGTCCTATGATTAAAAAAGGTGACATGAAATCATCTAAATGGATTACTGCATACGAAAATAACAATGTTGATATTGGTTTAAGTTGTGGGTTTTCTGGTAAAGCTCAAATTGGAAAAGGAATGTGGGCAATGCCAGATAAAATGAAAGATATGATGGAGCAAAAAACAGGACACTTAAAAGCAGGAGCAAACTGCGCATGGGTACCTTCTCCAACAGCAGCTGCATTACACGCTTTACATTATCATGAAACAAATATTTTTGATGAACAAAAAAAATTAACCGATAGAGAACCAGCTAAGCTTGATGATCTTTTAACAATTCCAATAGCAGATAGACCTAATTGGTCTGTCGAGGATATAAATAAAGAAATTTCAAACTCTGCACAAACTTTATTGGGGTATGTTGTAAGGTGGGTCGATCAAGGAATAGGCTGTTCTAAAGTGCCCGATATTAACAACATAGGTTTAATGGAAGATAGAGCAACACTAAGAATTTCTTCACAACATATAGCCAACTGGATACATCATGGAATTACAACAAAAATACAAGTAACTGAAATAATGAAAGAAATGGCCAAAATAGTAGATGATCAGAACAAAGATGATCCGCTATATGTTAAAATGAGTGATGATTATGAAAATTCTATAGCGTTTCAAACTGCGTGTGATTTAGTTTTTAAGGGTAAAGAGCAACCATCAGGTTATACTGAGCCATTACTTCATTTGAATAGGTTAAAAAAAAAATCTAATCTGAGTTCGAAACCAAATTAGATCGATTTTTAAAAGCAGAAAATAAAGTCCCATCATCAAGACTTTCAATCTCTCCTCCTACTGGTAAACCTTGTGCTAATTTAGTAATTTTAACATCTAAATTTTTTAGACTATCTTGAATATAATATGCAGTTGTTTGACCTTCAACAGTTGCGCTAGTTGCAAGAATTACCTCTTCGATTTTATCTCTATTAATTCTTTCAACTAATGAGTTAATTAATAAATCTTCTTTTCTTTGACCAACTGAAGAAATTGTTCCACCCAAAATATGAAAATAACCCTGAAAGATATTTGAATTTTCAATCGACCATTGGTCTGCAATATCCTCTACTACACAAATTTTAGTATATTTTTCTTTTGTAGTCTCACAATTCAAACAACCATTTGAATTTGACTTTAAGGCACCACATGAATTGCATCTAACTACATTTTTATAAACTTGCGCCAATGTGTTTGCCATAGGTTTTACAAGTTCGTCGCGATTATTTATTAATTTTAAAACAATTCTTTTTGCTGATTTGGGACCTAAACCAGGAAGTTTTGAAATTAACTTAATTAATTCTTCTATCTCACTGATGTTTTGCATCTATTATAAAGGCCATTTAAAACCAGGAATTCCAAACCCACCTGTTGCTTTTGAAATTTCCTCAGTTGTTTTTGATTTAAGTTGAGATTTAGCACTATTATGTGCTGCAACAATTAAATCTTCAATTATGGTTTTGTCTTCTTTCATAATTTCATCAGATAACTTTATAGTTTGCATCTCTCCCTCTCCATCCAAAGTTATCTTTACAGAATTTGAACCCGAAATTCCTTCAACTCTAATTTCCTTAATCTTTTGTTGGCTTTCTTTCATTTTTGCCTCAAGTTCTTTTGCTTTATCTAAAATTTTACTAAAGTCAGTCATTATCAACTCCATCTTTGTTTGAATTTACATCTATTAATTCGGCATCAGGAAATTTATCCATCACACTTTTAAATATTTCTGAATTTTTCATTTCATCAATTATCTGTTTTTTTACATTTTTTTCTTTGTCTTTTACTGACATTTGCCCTTTTAATTTACTAAACGTAATAATCCATCTTTCACCGGTCCATTCAAAAAGCTTTGATGATAAATCTTTTACAAAATCCTTATCTAAACTTTCATTAAAAGATATTTCAATTCTATTTTTTTCAAATTTTACAAGATTAACATTTTTTTCTAACTCGTATTTGAGTTTGATCTCTTTTTTTTTTGAACAAATTTCAATTAAATTCTCAAATGCATTTATATTAATTTTATGTTCTGCTTTAATTTCTGTCTGAACTTCTGGTTTGGTTTTTTCTTCCTGTGCAACATTCTTAATTTGATTTATTGTTTTAGAAGTTAATTCAGTTTCAGTATTCTTTACAAAATTTTCACTCTTCAATTGAGCCTCAACATTTCCAATTTTATTTTCAGATTTTATAGAACTTAAATGCATTAGTCTTATTAAGAACATCTCAATTGAAAGGTGTTGATTAGAAACTATGTCTATCTCCTCGAGAGAGTAGATGGCAAATTGCCAAAATAATATTAATACCTCGGAGTCTATTTGATTTGATAAATTTTTAATTTTAGAAAATTCTTCATCATTTAATGAAAAGTTTGTACTTTCTAAAGTTAAAGAATTGATATTTTTAAAATAGTAAAGTAACTCTAAGAAATCATTAATAAAAACTTTTGGTTCAACACCTTGCTCATAAATTTTTCTATAAATACTTATCACTTTTGTTTCTTCACCTTTTAAAATTAACTCAAATAAATCAATTAATTGAGATTTATCAAAATATCCAAAAATTTTCTGAGCTGAATTTAAATCTAATTCTTTTCCTTCATCCAAACTTAATAATGCTCTATCGAGCAACGATAAAGAATCTCTAACAGAACCTTCAGAAATTTTTACTATAAGCTTTAAAGCATCGTCGCTTATTTTTCCATTTTCCTTGTCCTTAATTTTTTTAATAAACTCCAATAATTCTGAGGATTTAATTCTGGATAGATCAAATCTTTGACATCTAGAAACTACTGTAATTGGAATTTTTTTAATTTCTGTTGTTGCAAAAATAAATTTTAGATATTCTGGTGGTTCCTCTAAAGTTTTTAATAAAGCATTAAATGCTTGTTTGCTTAACATATGAACTTCATCAATAATGAAGATTTTATATTTAGCCGAGGTCGGCCCATATCTTGAAAATTCGATTAAATCTCTTACATCATCTACACCTGTTTTGCTTGCCGCGTCCATTTCAAGTACATCTATATGACTAGACTCACTTATAGATTTACAGCTTTCACAAAAGTTTTCTTTACATAAATTATCGATACCATTTGAACAATTTAGTGCTTTTGCAACAATTCTTGCTGTTGTGGTCTTTCCTATTCCCCTTATTCCAGTGAACAAATATGCATTAGGTATTTTGTCAGCTTTTATCGAATTGGTAATAGTTTCCGCAACAACCTCTTGACCTATAAGATCATCAAAAGTTTGTGGTCTATATTTTAATGCTAGTACTTTTAAGTTATTATTCATATATCTTTAAGGAGACTAGAACCTGAATAACTGTCTCTACGACTGCTTCCGTTAAGATCTGGTCGAGTTCAAGCAGCATCCACCTCTAGCCTCCAAAACCATTATAGCAGTTAAAATTTCTAATCTACAAGAAAAGATTCTTATTTTTTTTGTCTCAAGTTGTCTGCTTCAAAAACACCTAGAACGTGAAAATCCTCACAATGCAGACCTAGCTCTTCAAGAGATTTCTGAACTTTTGGATCTTCGATGTGTCCATCCAAATCACATAAGAAAAAATAAGAGTCGAAACTATTTTTTTCTGGATAACTTTGTAGTTTAGTTAAATTTACACCATTAATAGCAAAACCTCCTAGTGATTGGTAAAGAGCTGCTGGCTTACTTTTCAATTTAAATAAAAAAGAGGTTATATAAGTTTTATCTTTAAATTCTGGTTGAGAAATATTTTTTCCCATAACCAAAAATCTTGTTAAATTTCCACTTTCATTTTCTATATTTTTTTTAATTACTTCTAAACCATAAATTTTAGCACTTAATGAAGATGCTATAGCTGATTGCTTAACGTCTTTTGTTTTAGAAATCATTTCAGCAGACCCAGCAGTATCTGCTCTAATATGTTCTACTAAATTGTTTTCTTTTATAAATTTTGAACACTGGGACAATCCTTGGGCGTGTGAATATACTTCTTTGATATCTTTTAATTTTACTCCAGGCTGTCCTAATAAATTATGCTCAATTTTTTGAAAATGCTCTTTATAAATATTTAGCCTATGTTTAAAAATTAAATATTCAATTCCAATGTTACCGGTAATTCTATTTGACTCTGGAATTATAATTCTGCTATCTGGTTCATCAGATGCTTTGTTAAAACAATCATCAAAAGTTTTACAAGGTAAGATTTCTGCTTTAGGATCGATTGAAAGCGCCGCTAAATGAGAATATGCACCAAAGGTTCCCTGAAAATAAATTTTACTCATCAATTGTTATATTCCATTATTTTTTTTAAGGCTAGATAATCTTCCTCTGTATCTACCCCTATAGGAGATGACTTTGCAAGAGAGACATTAATATCAATATTATTATCTAATGCTCTTAATTGCTCTAACCGGTTTTCTATTTCATTTTTAGATTGACTTAATTGAACAAATTTTTCGAGTGAATCTTTTGAATAACAATAAACGCCAATATGATGATAAATATTTTCTATCCTCTCAGACTTTCTTAAAAAAGATATACCCTTTGGAAAATTGTTCTCATCTAGAGCATTTTCAGTAATAACTTTTACAATATTTTCATTTTTTAAATTTTTCTTATCTTTTATTGTTGCAGCAATAGTTCCAAAATTAGAACGATTTTGTAACATTTTATCATTCAATCTTACTATATCTTGGATGTCTATTGCTGGTTCATCGCCTTGTAAATTCATAATAAAATCAACATCTCTAATATTTGATTTTTTAAGTGCCTCGTGAATTCTATCTGTACCTGTCTTGTGTTTGTTGCTAGTTAAGATAGCATTGAAACCATTTCCTTTAACATCATCAATAATTTCCTGGTCCTCTGTAGCTACAATCACATCTCCAATATTGGCCTCTTCTGCTTTTTTTGATACATGTGAAATAATTGATAAACCATTTATTTTTAGCAAAGGTTTACCTGGAAGCCTTGTAGCGGACATCCTAGATGGTATAATTACTAAAGTTTTCATTATATTTTCAAATTATTATACTCATTAAACAACTATAGAGGCAAATTTATACATTAAATTTTAGCTTTTTTTTAATTTATCATGTTATACGTTCACTACAAAATTTAGAAAAATGGATTCTTTCGAAATAAATAAAATAGTTGCTGCAGTTTTAATGGTTGCTTTGCTTGTTATTGGTCTTGGAAAATTATCTGATGTTATATTTCACGTAGAAAAACCTGAAACACCTGGTTATTCAGTCGAAGTAGAAACTGTCACTACTGTATCCACGACCAGCTCAAGCACGACGTCAGACAAAATTGATATATCAGCATTGATGGCAATGGGAGATATTGCCCATGGTGAAAAAGTTTTTAAAAAATGTGCAGCTTGTCATTCGATTGTTAAAGGAGGAAAGAATGCTATAGGTCCAGCTCTATATAATGTTGTAGGAAGAAAAGTTGGAGCGATTGAAGAATATAAATATTCCAAAGCGCTGGCAGCATATGATAAGAATTGGACTTTTGAAGAGCTGAACGGATTTTTAATTAAACCAGCTAAATGGATAAAAGGAACAAAGATGGCATATGCAGGTCTTAGAAAAGAAAAAGATAGAGCCTCAGTAATAAAATATCTAAATGAAAATTCAGATATCCCTTTGCCGCTACCTTAATTTCCCGAAACAATATAATAAAATACTTTTTTGTACGTGAACTCTATTGAGTGCTTGTTGCCATACATGAGATTTTTTCCCCAAGAAAACATCTTCACTCACTTCATCTCCTCTAGGTAAACAATGTAAAAAAATACAACTTTTTTTTGCATAACTCATTAATTTTTTATCAATTTTAAAATTTTTAAATGCCTTTATTTTTTTCTTTTTATTAACTTTGTCATTTAAAGAAATAACTTTATCAGAAAAAATTACGTCTGCATTAGAAACTGCTTTTTTCGCGTCATTATAAATATAAATTTTTTTATTATTTTTTTTTACCCAAGCTCTTACTTCTTTTTCTGGTTCAAATTGTTTTGGACAACCAATACTTAGCTTGAAAGAAAATTTTACTGATGCAGCTATTAAACTATCTAAAACATTGTTAGAATCACCTATCCAGCAAATATTTAAATTAGAAATAGGTTTCTTCATTATTTCCTCAACTGTAAAAATATCTGATAAAACCTGTGTTGGATGAGATGAAGGACTTAAACCATTAATTATAGGTATAGATAAATATTTTTTAAAATTTTCGACTTTTTTATCACTATCAGTTCTAAGCATAAATCCATCACCATAGGTCGAAAGAATTTTAGCCGTATCGGCAATGCTCTCTCCTCCTTGACCCAAATGAAGCTCATTAGATCTCAAAGTCAAAGTGCCACCACCTAATTGTTTGATAGCTAAATAAAAGCTTAATCTTGTTCGCAAACTAGATTTTTCAAACATTTGAATTAATAATTTTCCTTTTAAGGGTGCACCCTTATCAACCTCTAATGTGCTTAGTTTTTTTCTTAAACTTTTTCTTTGTTTAGCATCAATAATAATCTTTCTAAGATCTTTTGCGGGTATATCTTTTAAATTAATGAAATGTTTCATGTTATTTTATCTGCGAACAGACCTTTTCAATAATCTTTAATGCAAAATCTAGTTCATTTTTTTTTACATTTAATGGAGGTAAAATCCTAACAACATTTTCTGCTGCTCGAATAGTCAATAACTGATTGTCCATCAATTTTTTAATAAATCCAGTTTGATCTTTATATAATTGTAAACCAATCAAAAAACCTCTTCCTCTTATTTGTTTAATTACATTTGGATATTTTGCCTGAACTTTATTTAATTTTAATAAAAAGTATTTAGATAGACTTTTTACATTATTTAAAAATTTCTTGCTTGATATAATATCCATTACAGTATTTCCAACAGACATGGCTAATGGATTTCCTCCGAATGTTGATCCGTGAGTACCTGGCGTCATACTCGATGCAACTTTTTTATTCATTAACACTGCTCCAATAGGAAATCCTCCACCTATTCCTTTTGCAATTGGTACAATATCAGGTTTTACTTTTGATTTTTCAAAAGCGAAGAAATCACCCGATCTTCCTACTCCACACTGAACTTCATCAAGAATTAATAATATTTTTTTCTTGTTACATAATTCCCTTAATTCTTTTAAGCACCAATCTGGAATCACTTTTATGCCACCTTCTCCCATGATAGTTTCAACCATAATAGCAGCTGTGTTTTTATTAATTTTCTTTTTAAGAGCATTATGATCTCCAAAGGTGAAATGATCAAAACCTGTTACTTTTGGACCAAATCCCTCTGTCATTTTCTTCGAGCCACTAGCAAAAATTGCTGCCAAGGTTCTTCCATGAAAAGAATTTTTAATACATAAAATTCTATTTTTATTTTTTTTGCCTATTGAAAAAAAATATCTTCTTGCAACTTTAATTGCTGCTTCAGTTGCTTCAGCCCCACTATTTTGAAACATTACATAATCAGCAAAAGTTTTTTTACATAACTTTTTAGCCAATTTTTCTCCCTCTGGAATTTGAAATGCATTAGATACATGCCATAATTTTTTTGATTGTTTTTTTACAGTTTTTACTAATTTAGGATGTGCATGTCCTAAAGAATTAACCGCTATTCCTTGAACAAAATCTAAATATTTTTTGTTATTGGTAGAATATAAATAACTTCCTTTGCCATACTTAAAGGATATTTTTTTTCTATTATAATTTTTTGCTAAATAGCTCATAAGTTTAAATCGTTTTATAAAGTTTAATCATTAATACAAGTAAGGATTGAAAACATATATATACATAATTCATATATTAATGTTGATAACTGTTATTTTTTCATTGTTTAATTTAATTCTGTATCATTATATTGTTGTTTTATATAAACAATATACAACATATTGATTATGAGCTGGACAGAAGAAAAAGTTGCAAAATTAAAAGAACTTTGGGGCAAGGGTAATACCGCAAGTCAAATTGCTGAAATAATTGGAGGCATAAGTCGAAATGCAGTTATAGGTAAAGCTCATAGACTTAATTTATCGGCTAAAATAAAAACTAGAGCAGCTGCTTCAAATCAAAATTTTGATAATTCTAATAATGAAAAAAGTATTCAATCAAAAAGAGGACGTAAAAATAAATTTAAATCGTTAATAATTGAGAAAGATTTTGAACCAGAAAATCCTAAGCAATTAGAAGAGCTAGATGAAAATTCTTGTAAGTGGCCAATTGGACATCCAGATGAAAAATCATTTTATTTCTGTGGAAGATCTTCACTAAAAGATTTTTCTTATTGTAAACTCCACCTTTTATATGCATACCAACCTAAGGGTAAAAAAGAAGAAGTTGCAAATAAAGATGAAGTTCCAGAATTTATAGAAAAAAAAATACAATCAGCTTAACTTAGTTAATCTTTTTTTCGGTATCATTGTTTGAATTATATTTTTCTGTTGAAAATTGGCCACCTGTTCTCCACATATAACAATACTTTTTAACCTCATCATTAAAATATCTTTTGCTAGGTACTCCAATATCTGAATTAGTTTTATATTTTCCAGATGATATGTTGTCATATTTTAAAAGTCTCAACTGATCTCTCGTGATTATAGGTTTGGGTAATATCTCAAAAAATCTTGCAGATAATTCAGCTATAGGTAAGGGGAAAGGTAATAAAATTCTTTTTTTATTAATTAGCTTCAACAACCTTTGCAACAATTCCTTAAACGTAATTATTTCTGGTCCTACGCACTCTATGATTTTTGAATAAATATTGTTTGAAATTACATGATGAATTGTATCAGTTAAATCCGAACAATGAATCGGAGCAAACTTTGTTTTGCCATTATAATAAAGTGGAAATAATGGAAGTCTGTTCAATAAGGTTAAAAAATTAGTTGTTAGGTTATCATCTTGAGAAAACACAAGCGATGGCCTTAAAATTGTTGCCAATGGAAAATTCTTTAAAATTTCTTTTTCTCCCTCAAGTTTACTCCTTGCGTAATCAGAGTCGATTGCTTCACTAATACCCAAAGCAGATAAATGAATAAAATGTGTTAGATTGTATTCTTTTGAAAGTTTGGCTAAAAGTTTCGGAAAGATTGAATGAACATTTTTAAAAGTGTTACCTTTTTTTTGCTCAAACAAAATTCCAATTAAATTAATGCAAATATCGGTTTTTTTGAAAAGATTTCTTATTTTTTCTTCATCAAAAATATTAGCTTCAACAATATCTATAAAACCAGCGTTTGCCTGGGTCTTAATTATATAACTTTTTTGATGAATATTTCTTGTTACAACCGTTACTCTGAAGTTATTCTTTGTAAGTTTTCTTATTAAGTTTCTTCCAATTTGGCCACTTCCACCAAAAATTAGACAATTTTTTTCTTTCATATATATATGTTTAAAAATGGGTAATAATATTCAATTGCACAAAAATGATCTACCAGATGATTTGGATTTAGGCAATATAATAGCAGTAGATGGTGAGTTCATGGGTCTTAATGTCAGACGAGATCCTTTGTGTTTAATCCAAATTTCATCAGGGAATCAGGATGCTCATATAATTCAATTTGATCGAGAAAATTATAATGCCCCAAACATTGTTAAGTTATTAAAAGATGAAAAAATTACAAAAATTTTTCATTATGGGAGAGCAGATATGGCTCATATAAAATATTATTTAAAAACTGATACAAATAATATTTTGGATACTAAAATTGCAAGTCGTCTAGCCAGAAGTTACTCTGATAATCACTCTCTTAAAATTCTAATAAAAGAATTTATAGGTATTGATATAAGCAAGCAATTTCAAAGTTCAGATTTTGGTGGAGAACTTACACCGGCTCAACTTAAATATTGTGCTAATGATGTAATATATCTCCACAAAATTCATGAAGAACTAAATATAATATTAAAAAGAGAAAATAGAATAAATTTATATCATGATTGCCTTAAATTTTTAAAAACAAGGGTTGATCTTGACTTAGCATTATTTAAAGATGATATCTGGTCTCACTAATGAACAATAAAAAATACCTATCTATTGCTAAAGATGTAATAAACTTAGAAATTAAAGCATTACAAAAATTAAAAAAAACAATTAATAGTTCTTTTAATCAAGCAGTAACGCAGATTGCTAAATGCCAATCAAAAATCATTCTATGTGGAGTTGGAAAAAGTGGACTTATAGCCAGTAAAATTGCTGCAACTTTTGCTTCTGTAGGTACTCCAGCTTTCAATCTAGCTGCGAGCGAGGCTTCTCATGGTGACCTTGGAATGATATCTAAAAAAGATATTTTGGTGTTAATAAGCTATTCCGGAAAGACCACAGAACTGAAGAATATAATACAATTTGCAAATAGAAATAAAATACTTCTAATAGGTATCGTCTCAAAAAAAGATTCTATTTTATATAGAGCCTCTGACATTAAGCTTTTAATACCCCAAGTGGTTGAAGCGGGAAATATAGTTCCAACTTCAAGTACAACTTCTCAATTAGCTTTAGGTGATGCTCTAGCAATTGCAGTAATGAAGTATAAAAAATTTGGAACTTTAGATTTTAAAAAACTTCATCCAGCTGGAAGTCTTGGAGCACAATTAAAAACAGTTGAAGATATAATGATTACTGGAAAAAAAATTCCCTTTGTAAATGAAAATATAAAAATGAAAAACGCATTTAAGATTTTGTCTGAAAAAAAACTGGGTATTGTAATTGCAAGAAATAAAACTAAAAAAGTTACGGGTATTATTACTGATGGTCAAGTGAGGAGAATTAGTCAAAAAAATACTAATTTTCAAATGTTGCCAGTAAAAAAAATTATGACAAAAAAACCCTTATCAATAGATAAAGATGAATTGGCTGCAAAAGCTCTATCTGTCATGAATAATAATAAAATTACTTCTTTGATTGTAATCAATAAAAAAAACCCACTGATTGCTATTGGGGTAATTCATGTTCATACAATTTTACAAGCAAATATTGCTTAAATGAAAAATAAAGAATATGTAAAAATTTTTTTATTTATTTTAACAATATTTTTAATTTTATTTTTCATATATGAAAAAAAATTTAAAAAAACTAAAAATGATTTAAATAAAGTTGACGTTTCAAAAGTAGAGGAGGTTAAAGAAGAATTTCAAAGTGATTCAAATATAATTAAAGATGTGAAATATGTATCAAGAGATGCCAAAGGTAATGAATACATTATACAAGCACTTGAAGGAGAAATAGACTATTCTGATCCAAACATTATATACCTTAAAAATGTGACAGCCTTAATTAAATTAAAAAATTCGGATAGTATAAAGGTTGCCTCAAAATTTGGTAAATACAACCTCGGAAATTACGATACAATCTTTTCCAAGAGTGTTGAAATTAATTATCTGAGTAATAAAGTTACTGGAGGATATCTTGATTTTTCTTTAGATAGAAATTCAATGATAATTTCTAAAAAAGTAGTTTATAATAATTTAAATAATATATTAAAAGCTGATGTAATTGAAATTAATATAGAAACTAAGGATACAAAAATTTTTATGTATGAAAATAGTAAATCGGTAAATATAAAAAGTATAAACTAATGGGGATAATAAAAAAATTTAGAATTAAATCTTTTAAACAAATAAAATCAATAATTGAATTTGAAAATGTCTCGCTTTCTTATGGTGACAGAATGATTTTAGAAAATATTAGTTTTAAAATTAATGAAGGACAGATATTTGGTATGTTGGGACCCAACGGAGTTGGTAAATCTACAATTTTTAATCTTATTACAGGTCTAATAAATCCAGGTAATGGAAAAATTCTAATCGCTGGTAATGATGCAACCAAATATCCAATTTATCTTCGTACTAAAAAATTCAAAGTTGGATATGTACCACAGTATGGTGGATATTTTAATGATTTGACTTTACATGATAATTTAAAAGCTATTAGTGAAATAGTAATTGAAAACAAAAGTTATCGGAACGAAAGAATAGATTACTTAATTTCAAAATTTGAGCTTGATAATCTGAAAGATATTAAAGCAAAATTTCTTTCTGGTGGTCAAAAAAAAAAATTAGTTATAGCTTTATCGCTTTTAAGCGAGCCAAAAGTTCTTCTTTTAGATGAATGTTTTGCAGCACTAGATGTTTTAACAATTAAGATGCTACAGGAAATAATTGTAAATTTACAAAATGAAAATAAAATAACCATATGTATATGTGATCATCAGGCTAGAGATCTCTTAGCTTGTGTTGATATAGCAATGATTTTAAACAATGGTAAAATTATTGCTCAAGACACTCCATCCAATCTAGTAAAGAATATTAATGCAAGAAATGCATACTTTGGTGAAAATTTCAAATTTAATTAAATCTAGATGACAAACTCTATCGTTTTTAAAAAAAAAATTAAGAAATTTAATAAATCTATAATTGTAAGTGGAGATAAAAGTATTAGTGTTAGATGGGTTTTGCTATCCTCCTTATCAAGCGGCACAAGCAAAGCAAAAAATTTACTAATGTCAGAAGATGTTTTAGCTGCAATAAATTCAGTTAGAAAACTTGGTATAAAAGTAACCATAAATAAAACAAATTGTATTGTATATGGCAAAGGAGTTGATGGGTTTATTTATAAAAAAAATCTAAAAATTAATGCAGAAAATTCAGGAACACTTGGAAGGCTTATTCTTGGCTTGTTAGTTAATACAACTTATCCAATTAAATTAATAGGAGACAAAAGCTTATCAAAAAGAGACTTTAAGAGAATTTCAGATCCATTAACTAAATTTGGTGTAAAATTTAAATTAAGAAATAATAAAAATTTACCACTAACTATAAATGGATCAAATAAATTAAAACCAATTAATTATTATGAAAATAAAGGATCTGCTCAGTGTAAAAGTGCGGTAATTTTTGCAGGATTGAGGACACAAGGCACAACATTTATCAAAGCAAAAAAATCCAGAAATCATACAGAACTTTTATGTAAATATTTAAATTTACCAGTCAAAGTCATAAATAAAAAACAATATGATGAAATAAGAATAAATAAAGTTAAAAAAATTAAGAAATTAAATTATCAAATTCCAGCTGACATTAGCTCTAGTTCATTTTTTATGGTTTTAGTGGCACTATCTGAAAATTCAAAATTAATAATAAAGAATGTAAATATAAATCCCTCCAGAATCGGGATAATCACAATTTTAAATAAAATGGGTATAAAAATTAATCTTCTGAAAAAAAAATTTTATAAAGGAGAAAAGATAGCTGATATAGAAATTAAAAGCCCAAAATTTATAAAAGCAATTAACTGTCCATCAAAATTAAACAGCGGAGCAATAGACGAATTTTTAGTAATATTTTTAGTTGCAGCAAAAGCAAAAGGTGTATCTTATTTTAAAGGTTTGAGTGAATTAAATCAGAAAGAGAGTCCCAGGCTTATATGGGGTGAGAAAATTTTAAATAAAATGGGTATAAAAACAGTTTCTACAAATGACTCAATTAAAATTTATGGTAATCCAAATTTAAATATTGATAAAAAAATTATAATAAAAAATTATTTAAAAGATCATAGGGTGTTTATGACTTCTGTTATTGCAGCTTTATCATTTGGAGGAGAATGGAGGATTCATAATAAAGATTCAATTAAAACCTCATTTCCACAATTTTTAAAAATAATCAACGATTTAAAGAAATAATGATTAAAAGAAAAGATATATTAAAAATCGCAATTGACTCTCCTGCAGCAGCTGGTGCAGGAACGCTAGCGAAAGCTATATCTAAACATTACAATCTAATGTATTTGGATACCGGTAAAATTTATAGATATATTGCATATTTAAAAATAAAACATCCAAAAAAATTTGGTTATAAATTTATCAGTTCTAAAATTAATTCCCTAAAAATTGTAGACTTATCAAATAAGAACTTGTTATCAAATGAAGTTGGTATTGAGGCATCTATAATTGCAAAACAAAAAAAAATTAGGAAATTAGTTCACTATTTTCAGTTAAATTTTGCTTATAATCCACCAAAAAAGTATAAAGGATCATGTCTAGATGGAAGAGATATAACCTACAATATAATTCCAGATGCAGATTTTAAGTTTTATATAACAGCAAATATAAAAACTAGGGCTTTGAGAAGATATAAAGAGCTTAAAAATTTGAAAAAAAAAATTTCATATTCAGAAGTTCTAAAAAGCATTAAAAAACGTGATAAAAGTGACCTAAATAGAAAAATCTCACCACTTAAGAAAACAAAAGATTCACTATTGATAAATACCACAAAGCTTAATAAAAGAGCATGCTTTTTAAAAATAAAAAAAATAATAGATAGGAATATAAATAAAATTAATGGAAATTTATAAGGATCTTTCAAACCCAGCGTCTCAAGAATTCGAGAAATTACTAAGCACTCAACTATCAAAAATTCAAATTGAGGAAGGAAAAATAATTGATGGAAAAATCAATAAAATAACTGAAAAGTTTGTGTTCCTTTTTGTTGAGGGTCTTAAATCAGAGCCAGTATTAGATATCAATGAATTAAAAAGTATGGGGCTTTCTGAAAAAATAAAAATAGGAGAAACAATCCCAGTTTTATTAGAAAAGATAGAGGACAAACATGGAGAAGTGTTGGTCTCAGCAAGTAAAGCTCAAAAAATTAAGGGCTGGGATAAACTGGTCGAGGCTTATGAAAAAAATGAACCTATAATGGGAAAGATAACTTCAAAATGCAAAGGTGGGTGTATAGTTGAACATATAGACACTGGATCTTTAATGTTTTTACCAGGATCTCAAATTAGTGATAAACCTTTAAAAGATATTAGTCATTTGATGAATGAGCCACAAAAATTCGCGTTAATAAAATTAGATAAAATTAGAGGTAATGCGTGTGTGTCAAGAAGAGAAATTATTTCTTCATTTAAAAAAGAAGATAAAGCTAAAATTGTTGAGAAATATAAAGTTGGTGATGTAATTAAAAACGCCGAAGTCAAAGGTTATAGTTCCTTCGGATGCTTTTTTAATGTAAATGGAGAAATAGATGTATTAGTTCATTTACAAGAAATTTCTTATTCAAGAGTTAATCATCCAGATGAAGTTTTCAATATTGGTGAAAAACATGATTTAAAAGTTATAAGCGTTGATAAAGAAAAGCTACAAATTGGATGCTCTGTTAAACAACTTTCACCTGATCCATTTGAACATATAGAAAATTATGAATTAAATAAAACTTATAAAGTAAAAGTTGTTAAGTTAATGGATTTCGGTGCGTTTTGTGAATTGGAGCCAGGCTTAACAACTCTTCTTCATTCAAGTGAACTAAGTTGGACCAAGAAAAATATATCTGCAAAAAAAATGTTTAAAGTAGGAGATGAAATTGACTGTGTAATAACAGAAATTGATAAAGAGAAAAGAAGAGTGGCTATTTCACACAGACTTACTAAAGAAAATCCTTTTGAAACATTTGAGAAAAAATATCCAGTTGATACGATTGTAGAGGGAGAAATTGTAAATAAAAATGAATATTCTTTATTCGTTAAAATTGAGGATTTAGATGTAGATGCTTTTTTACATTGTAATGATTTAACTTATTTAAACAATGGTGAAGAAGAGCTTTTAAAATATAAAAAAGGTGAAAAAATAAATGTTAAAGTATTAGAAATTAAACCATCAGAACAAAAAATAAGAGTTGGACTGAAACAAACAAAAACAGATCCTTTCGATTGGTTTAAGGATAAAAAAATGAATCAAACTATAACAGTTAAAGTCATTTCTACTGATAACAAAGGTTTAATTGTTAGACCAGAAGGATGTCAAATGGATTTTCAAATTAAAAAATCAGCAATAGCAATAAATTCTGCCGATGCTCGTCCAAGCAGATGGACGGGTGGGGAAAAATTAGATTGTGCTATAGCAGAGCTTGATTTAAACAAAAGAAAAGTGACACTAAGCATTAAACTTCTTGAAGAAATAGAAAAAAAAGAAGCTCTAGAAAAATATGGATCTGAAGGATCTGGGAAAAATCTACCATTTTCATCTTTATCTGAGGATTTAAAGAAAAAAGAAGAAGAAAAATAATAATTAAAAGATTTAAATTGGCTATTGTAAAATCAAAGCTTCTAAAACAACTTTCTAATAACTACCCAAATTTTCTTAAAAAAGACCTAGAAAAATTTACAGATATTATTTTAAATGAGATTAAAAGAGCCTTAAAAAGAGGCGACAGAGTGGAACTTAGAGGTTTTGGAGTTTTTTCTACAAACATCCAAAAAGCTAGAATATCGAGAAATCCCAAAACTGGCGAAAAAGTAAATACTCCAGAAAAAAAAACAATTCACTTTAAAATGTCAAAAGACTTGTTTAAAAAATTGAATAATAATGAAGAATAAACTTATTTTTGTTGCTTGTGATACTTCAAATCTAGAGAAAATAAAAAAAATAATTAATCAAACTAATTCAAATAAGTTAAAAATAATTCCTAAATTTGGTATTCAATTCTTTTACTCTAAAAATGGACGAAAATTTTTAGAAAAATTTAAACAAGATTTTTGGTTAGATTTAAAGATAAATGATATTCCCCAGACAGCATTATCTGCAATTGATAGCTTAAAAGATTTAAAAAAATGTAAATATATGACAGTGCATGTAAATGGTGGTTTTGAAATGCTTAAATCTATTAAAAAAAAAGCAAAAAAAGTAAACAAAGATTTAAAAATTTTAGGAGTTACAATCTTAACGAGTCTTAATAGTAAATCTCTCAAAGAAATAGGCCACACAAAAAATGTTGAACAGTTGGTTTTAAAACAAGCTGCATTAATTAAAAAATCAGGATGTGATGGTATAGTTTGTTCTGCTCAAGAAGCTTTGATGATTCGTAAAAGATACAAAAATTTATTAATCATGACTCCAGGAATAAGATTGCCTGGTGATAGTTCAAATGATCAAATGAGAATTGTGACACCTAAACAAGCTTTTAAAAATAGGGTTTCTGGTATTGTTATAGGAAGATCTCTAACAAAAGGTAACATAAAAAATAACGCCAAAAAACTTGCTGATCATTTAAACAGATGATCAAAGGTTGTAAGATTTGTGGTATAAAAGATTCTGATACTTTAAATTTTATAATAAATCATCCCTATCCTCCAAAATTTATTGGCTTCATTTCTAATTACCCAAAAAGCTCAAGATATGTTGAGCTTAACTCTTTAAAAGAATTATTAAATGTTAAAAAAAACAAAAGTGAATTTGTTGCTGTTTTAGTAAAACCTAACAATGAGATTTTAGAGGAAATAAAAAGTTTACCTTTTGATTATTATCAATTGTATGACTGTACTCCTGATACAATTAAAAATATAAAACAAAAATATAAAAAAAAAATTATTACAGCCTTAACAATAAAATATGAATCTGATGTTCTTAGGCATAAGTCATTTTCTGACGTAACAGATATGTATTTATTTGATAGTAAAGGTTATGAAAAAAGTCATAGCTTTGATCATGACTTGATTAAAAATATCAAATTAAACAAGGAAATAATGCTAGCAGGTAATATAAAATTCGATGATAATCTAAAAAATTATGAAAAAATTGCCAATTATTTAGATTTATCTGGAGGCTTGGAAACTTCTGGATTAAAAGATAAATCCAAAATAGATATTTTTTTAAAAAATTTAAATAAATTAAAAAATGAGACTTAAAAAAAAAATTCCTCTAATTGATCAGCATGATCGTTACGGTTTTTGGGGTGGTAAGTTTGGAGGAAGTTTTATTCCTGAAACTTTAAAAAAACCTATTGAGGATCTAACAAGGGAGTTTTCAAAACTAAGAAATAATAAGAAATTTATAAAAAAAAGAGATTATTACTTTAAGAATTATATAGGATCACCCACATCATTTGTAAAATTAGAAAATTTATCTACTCATTTGGGCGGTGCTCAAATATGGGCCAAAGTTGTATCGGAAGCTAATGGTGGTGCTCACAAAATATATAATGCGACTGTTCACGCCTTAATTTGCAAGGCTATGGGGAAAAAATATATAGTTGGTGACACTGGTGCTGGTTATGCTGGTAAAATGTTAAGTATGGCTGCAAAGAAATTTGGTCTGAAGTGTAAAATTTTCATGGGTGCAAAAGACATCAAGAGACAAAAACCAAATTGTGACGCTATGAGAAAAAATGGTGCTGAAATAATTCCTGTATATTCAGGCAGTCAAACCTTAGTCGATGCAGTAAGTGAGTGTATGAGATATTGGGTATCAAATTGTGACACTACACATATGTGCGTTGGAAGTACAGTTGGTCCAAATATATTTGTAAAAATTTGTGGATGGAGTACGGCACAAATTTCAAAAGAATTAAAAATACAAATTAAACAAGAATTCAAAAAAATTCCGAAAAAAATTAAATTAATTAACTGCGTGGGTGGTGGAAGTTCAGCATATGGTTTTTGGAGTGAATTTATAGATTTTAATAAATCACAAATAGAGTTAGTTGGTGTAGAGGCTGGAGGTCCAAAAAACTCAAAACTCCATGCAGCTCCTTTAAGTAGAAACGCCAAAATTGGAATTTTACACGGTGCAGCTTCTTACGTTTGTCAAAATAATGAAGGTCAAATTAATGACACTGAGTCAATTAGTGCTGGATTGGATTATCCAGGTGTCAGTCCAATACATTGTTTTTTAAAAGATACAAAACGAGCTAGATACACTTATGCAACTGATGAAGAAGCACTAAAAGCACATGTGATGGTAACTAAATTTGAGAAACTTAATCCAAGTTTAGAACCTAGTCATGCATTTGCTGAAGCGATAAAACTTGCTCCAAAATTAAACAAAGACACAATCATAATCGTTAACTCTTGTGGTGATGCTAAAAAAGATAGAGATATCTTAAGACAGAGGTTGGGTAAAAATTAATGAATTCATTAATCAGCAAAACTTTCTCAGCTGTAAAAAAAGAGAATAGACCAGCTTTACTGACATATACTGTCGCTGGAGATAATACTAAAAAAAAATCTTTAGAAATATTAAAATCAATTTCAAATTATGCAGATATTTGTGAATTAGGTTTCCCACACAACACTCCTATAGCTGATGGAGGACAAATACAAACAAGCGCTTACCGGGCAATTAAAAATGGTATTAAAATTAATGATGTATTTTCAATTGCAAAAAATTTTAAAAAAATAAAAAAAAATAAACCAATTATACTTATGGGCTATTACAATATGATCTATCAATATAATGAGAATAAATTTTTAAAAAAATGCAAAAAATCAAAAGTTGATGGTTTAATAGTAGTTGACTTACCTTATCCTGAAAATAGAAATTTTGCATCAAAATGCAAAAAAAAAGGAATTAATTTTATTCAATTGGTTTCACCAACTACTTCCCAGATAAGACTAAAAAAAATCATAAAAGATTCACACGAGATGATTTATTATATAAGCATGTTATCTACAACGGGTGGAAAGCTAAAAGTATCCCCAAAGAAAATATTAGAAAATTATAAAAAAATAAAAAAACAAAATAAATCAAAAAAAGTTGTTATTGGTTTTGGAATTACAGAAAAAACAATTCAATCTCTTAAAAAAGCTGATGGCTTGGTTGTTGGAAGTGCAATTTGTAAGGAAATCTCTAAATCAATTGAAAAGAGACAAAATGTGGTCACAAATGTTACTAATATCGTAAAAAGGTTAAAAAATAAAATTCAATGAACTGGATAACTAAGATTATAAAGGCAGGTGAAAAAATTAAAACTGCTATACGTGAAAGGGCTACAAAAGAAGATATTGCAAAAAGTGATTGGACATCTTGTTGCAAGGGTCCTATCTTAAAAAAAGATTTAGAAGAAAACTTGTGGGTATGTCCAGATTGTAAGCGTCATCATAGAATAAAACCACACCAAAGATTTGATATCTTGTTTGGAAAAAATAATTATGAGATTTTCAAAACTCCAATACCAAAAGACGATCCACTAAATTGGACAGACTCCAAGCCTTACAAAGAAAGATTAAAAAGTGCCCGGAAAAAAACAGGATTAGAATGTGGAATGATGGTTGTTTCTGGAACTATAAATAATATTAAAATTACAGCTGTAGCTTCTGATTTTGATTTTTTAGGAGCTTCAATGGCAGCTGCGGAAGGTGAAGCTTTTTTATATGGAATACAACATGCAATAGAAAATCAAACACCGTTTTTGTGTATAAGTGCTGGTGGTGGAATGAGAATGATGGAAAGTTTAATTTCATTGTCACAAATGACAAGAACGACACTTGCAATTAATGAATTAAAGAAAAATGGACTTCCATATTTAGTTTGTATAACTGATCCAACGGCTGGGGGTATTACAGCATCATACGCTATGTTAGGGGATATTCATATTGCTGAACCAGGAGCTTTAATTGCATTTGCAGGTGCAAGAGTAATTCAAGGAACTGTTAAAGAAGAACTTCCTGAAGATTTTCAAAAAAGTGAATATGTTGAGAAAACTGGTTTTGTTGATTTAATTGTTGAGCGTAAAGATCTTGCATCTAAAATTGGAACTTTATTATCAATATTGTTAAAGAAGAATTCTGATATAAGTGCTGAACAAAATGAAACTTCGGAAGATTCTCAGCAACTTTCAAAAGTTGCATCCTAAAGAAATAGACCTATCACTTGATAGAATTAAAAATCTTTGTGAAAAACTTGGAAATCCACAAAACAAAATTCAAGCAATATCAATTGTAGGAACTAATGGTAAAAATTCAACAATTCAAGCTGCTTATTCAATTCTTAAAGAAGCAAATTTCGAATGTAATGTTTACACAAGTCCACATATTCAAAAAATTAATGAAAGGTTTATTTTCAGCAACAAGGAATTAAATGATGATGAGTTAGCAGATTTATTGGAAGAAGTTGAAAAAATTAATAATAATCAACCAATCACAGTCTTTGAGATGTTATCAGCTTGCTTTTTTTATAAAGCGGCACAATATCAAGGTAAAATTAACTTAATAGAAAGCGGGTTGTTTCATCGTTTTGATGCTGTCAATATTCTTAAAACTAATCTGGCAAGTATTGTTACTTCTATAAGCAAAGATCATCTTGATTGGCTTCCAAAAGATAAACAAACAATCGAACAAATTGTATTTGAAAAAACATCTACACTTTTAAATTCAAATATTATTGTAGCCAAACAAAGCACTAAAGAGACGATGGATTGTATTAAAAAAACTATCTCTCAAAATAAATCTAATAAAGTATTTTTTAATGATGATTTTAGTTATTCAGTTAATGAAAATGATTTCTTCTACTATGAAGATAAATTTGGTGGATTAAAACTTCCTATGCCTAATGTGCTTGGTCAATATCAATTAGAAAATATATCTACTGCAATAGCAACTCTTAGAACTTTAGATCTTGAGATTAGAGATGAGCACATAAAAAAAGGTATTAAAAAAATATCTAGCTTAGCTAGACTTCAGGAAATTAAATCTGGTAAATTAAAAGAATTAGTTAAAAATAATAGATTTATAGTAGACGGAAGCCACAACGAGGGTGGTGCTAAAGTATTAAATGAATATCTTCAAAGCTTGGATTGTAACAAACATGTTATAATTGGAATGATGGCAAATAAAGAACATGAAAAATATATCAGTTACTTCAAAGATATTTCTTCCATAACTACTGTAGATTTAAAAACTCAGCCTAACTCTATTAGTGGAAAAGATTTGAAAGAAAAATTTAAAAGTATAAACAATGTTCAATATCAACCAGATATCAAGCAAGCAATTAAATCAATTGATTTAAAAGAGGGTGATCTTTTATTAATTACAGGATCTTTGTATGGGGCTGCTGAAGTATTAAGTTTAAATTAAATATTTTTATCTAAAAATTCTTTCATATGGCTTTCTGGAACGCCACCAACTTTTCTATCTACTTCAACACCTTTTTTATAGATAATAACTGTTGGAACACCTCTAATGCCAGCAGCTGAACCTGTGTTAATTCCACCATCCTCAACATCAGCATAATAAAAAACAGCCTTATCTTTATATTCATCAGATAATTTATCCATTACTGGTTTTAGTGCCTTACATGGACCACACCACTCAGCTGAAAACTGAATGACCGAAACATCTTCATTTTTTATTTTAGTATCAAAATCTTCGTCTTTAAAATTTGTAAGCATATATCCTTTCTATAAATTGCAGTCTTAAAGTCAACTAGGCAATTTCATATTTTTTTTCTATGGACATAATAAAATCATTAATTTCATCCAATTTTTTTAGCTCTTCTTCATCATCTCTGTTTGATGCTTGGTCTCTTAAGGTATCAATTTCTTGATAAGCCATTCCTATAGTTTGCCACTTTTCTTTATTTTTACTTAAAATTCTTCTAGCAATTTCACTTTTTATATTTTTATATAAATCTGGTGGCAAAATATGTGGTGCTTCTTGATAGATAATTTTTTGGCCAAACCAACTACATCTTTTATCTTGAAACTTATCCAACATTCTTAATTTATCTTCCCAAGAAGAACTATGCCAAGTTTTAAACAACTGCGTGTCTTTGTTGGGAACAAATTTTTCATATAAAGTTTCCTCTGGCAATAAATCTTCCTGGGTTTGTGTTTGAACTTTTTCTTCAGCTGCTTCTCTATTAATTATTTGAATATTTTTGCAAAAATTTTCACTATTTCTAACCATTTTTGCTCTTTTCTGAATGGTTTCTAAATCTAAGTCTGCATATGCCTTTTCCTTTAATGCAAACTTTTTATCTAGCACAACAGGAGCTTTGTTGGTTTTGATCACTCTAAGTGCTTTTGGACTAAACTTTTTAAAATAAACTTTAAGATCATTTACTGACAAGTTTAATAATGGCTCGGGATCTCTTCTTAAATCAAATAAATATCCCCAAGATGCATATGATGGATGAAAACAATGATCTGGATGCAATGTAGAGACAAGATACATCATATTTTTTCCTTTAACATTTTCAAATATTGAATAAATACCCTCACTTTTTAAAATAGTTTCAACGCTATTTTTTGTGGATGTGCTTAAGAAATTTTCCCAATTGTCTTTATGTTTATCTTTTATAATTTGAAGAATTTTTAAGCTTGTGAACGCATCATGATAAGCTGTGTGTTGTTGGGATGTATCAAATCCTTGTTGTCTTGCTAAACCCTCTAAAGCAAGACTTTCATTGCCTGCTTCTGTTAATTCAGTCTTTAATGTTTCAGGATTTAAAGTTTGTGCTACTCTTGCAATATGTAAACCATCATGTTCTTTATTAGGCGAAGAATGAGTAATATAAGGATATCTGTTCCCTTTAAAAAAATTAAAATGAAACATTCTCCTATCAAAATTTAAGTTACTCCAACCCATAAATAATGCTGGGCCAGCCTTAGAGAAAAAGTTTTCTACAGCTCCTAAAAAATCATAATGAGAATAATTTCCTTTTGTAAGTAAATCAATACTTGTTGAATTAACCAGTAAAGCTTTTGCACTTGGAACTTCGCCTTCAGGCATTCTGCCACGAATATTTAGCTTACCAATTTCTTTTAAGTTCTTATCAACAACTACAGCACCTACTTCAATTATTGAGCCCCAAATTGTGCTGTTTGTTGTTTCTGTATCGTAAATGACTATTTTATCCATAAAATCTTAAGTTAAATCCAATAGCTCATTAAATTTTTTTAATCTTCCTAAAAACAAATTTTGGTAAACAATTAAATCATGTCCTTGAATTTTAAACTCTTGGAATAATTTATCTACTGTGCAAACCAAAATTACACAAGAAGTGATATTGGAGTTATACACAATGTTATGTGCTAATGAATATGCGCTTGTTTGAAGAAGCCATGAATCGATATACTCAGCTTTTTTTGGTTTATTACTTTGTTTAAAATCAATTATTGTTTCTTTACCTTCATACACTCCAACACAGTCAGCAGTACCTGCATACTTCTCTGGGTAATAAAGAGTGCATTCAACACCCCAAATTTCATCCAATCTATTTTTCAAACCTTTTTCTATAATTTCTTTAGCCATTAATTTATATTGTTCTTTATCTTCAAAAAAACTTAAATTTTCTCTTCCAAGTAAATAAGACTCTAAATAGTTGTGCATTTGAGATCCCCTGCTACTTGCTGCTTTTGTAATTGCTTCAGCTTCTTTTTGCCCAGTTCTTTCTCTCCAATTTGCTAATGCCGCTTTATCTTCTTCAGATCGAGTTGCATCTAAAATTGAAGTGACACTTGGTAATTTTGTTTCCCCTAATAAGTATCTTCTAATGCCATCAACTGTTGCTCTTGATGATTTTGGATAATCATATTTTTGATTCCACTGCATGAGATTTCTTATAGACGTTATTAAGGAAAAAAAGAAATTAATTTTTAAGCTGTTTATTTCGTTCAATAAATTTTTCCACGTTTTCAGTTTGTACAGCTTTCTCAACCTGCTCGGGATCTTTAATGTTTTCTAAAGTTCTTGAAATTGATCTTGCATCCGTTCCAAATTTATCAACAACTCCCATAGCATCTTCTAATTTTTTTCTAAGAACTATAATGTTGTCAAAATGTTTGGAAAATCTTGTACTGATTGTTTTCAAATGATTATAAATTTCTGTTGCTCCTTTTTGTACTTTCAATGATTGAAATCCCATATGTAAAGATTGTAGGTAAGCAGAAAGAGTATTAGGCCCACATATTACGATTTTATATTTTTTCATTAATTCTTGAGTTAATAATTCTTTTGTACTTGGATCTTGGTATTCAGTTAACTCTTTGTATAAGCTTTCTGTAGGAGCATACACAATTGCAAAATCAGTAGTTTTTGGTGGAACAATATATTTTTCATTAACGCTTTTAGCTTTTGCTTTAAACGCTGAGGCTAATTTTGCTCTAGCATCTGCAACAGCCCTTTTGTCTTCCGCGTCATGACCATCGGTAATAGCTTTGAATTTTTCTACTGGAAAATGACTATCAACAGGAACCAAAACATCTCCTTGAAGCTTTATTGCAAATTCCACATTTTCACTTGTATCTTCCTTCATTTTTACATTAGTAATGAATTGAGAGGCTGGCAGCAAATCTTTAATAAGAGCGTCTAGGCTAAATTCTGCAAGAGTTCCATATTTCTTAACTCCAGCTAAAATTTTTGTTATCCCCTCTTGGCTTTGATTTAACAATTGTACTTGTTGGTTAAAATTACCAACCTTTTCCTCTACCTTAGTTAAAGTTTCAGTCATATCTTTAGTAACCCCAGTTGATAGGTTGTTAAATGAAGTCGACATTGCACCAAGTGAGCTGTTGATCGTATTATTTAAGGTATCTTTTAAACTTGAAATTTCTGATTTTAAATTAGCTATTTCTTCAGCCTCTTTATTTTCGTTTTCCTGATTAGGCTTAGTTTTTAAATTTAGATAAAGAATAGCTAAAACACCTCCTAACAATAAAACTACCAAAATTAATAATATAGTGTCCATGATTCTAATTCTCTTATTTTATAGTAAATATTTGATTAATGTATTTAAATATTTAAAAATACTTTATGGAACTAATTTTAGTATTAAAAATATTCTTCATTATTTGTGTTATTGTTGCGCTTTATGCAATTATTAGAAATCTTGATATTATTAAAATTATACTAATTTATTGGAAAGACTTAATTTTTAGAAAGTAATTTTAACATTTTTCTTAGGCCTGTTTTGTTATTTGATGACTTAGAAATCATCATACAAGCCTCTGATTTAAGTATCTCTCCATCATTTAAAATACGCAGATTATTTGCTTTTAAAGTTTCCCCAGTAGACGTGATATCTGTAATTATCTCCGAAGAACCTGTGAAAGGATAGGCTTCAGTTGCACCCAAACTATCAATTAATTTAAATTGAGTAACACCCTTTGAAAATAAAAATTCCCTCGTTAAATTTGGATATTTTGTTGCCACTCTTAATCTTTTCTTTTTCTTATCTTTAAATTCAAATGCAATTTCTTCTAAATCTGCAACTGTTTGTACATCTATCCAAGGATCTGGGATTGCAACTACCAATGTAGCTTTACCAAAATTATACTTTTTAATAACATTAATTTTCTTTTGAGTATTTATTTCACTCTCTTTCAATAAATCAAAGCCAGAAAAACCTATATCCAAAGATCCGTCTCCCAGCCTTTCGATAATCTCTCTTGCATGAAGATATAAAATCTTAATATTTTTAAATTGTTTTATTGATCCTAAAAGATCTCTTTCTCCTCTTTCAGAAATGAGATTTAATTTATTTTTTTTAAAAATATTTAAAACATCTTTTCTAAGTCTGCCTTTACTTGGGATACCAATATTTAAAATATTTTTTGTCATTAATAATTTAAATTTAAAGCAGCACCAACTGCTGGGGTTTGTTTTTTTGATCCTAAGTCAGAAATTAAACCATCATAACGACCACCATTTATTATATTTTTGAATGAGTTTTTAGATTTAATATCAATTTTAAAGACCATTCCGGTGTAATATTCTAGTTGCCTTCCAAAGGATGCTGAAAATACTACATTTAATTTTGAAACCTTGTTATTAGAAATTGGAAAATATTTTTGATCTACAGCTAAATTTATTCTATTTTTTTTAAAAAATTTATTTAACTCAATTGCTGCTTTATTTATGGGGCATTTAATTTTTAAGAGATCAAACTCAAATACGAGTTAGAAAAAAATGTTAATCTTGTAAAATTTGAAAAAAATAGAATTGAAATATCTTTTAATGAAAGTTTAGATAAGGATTTTGTAAAAGATTTATCATCAAAGCTTTTTGAATGGACCGGTGAAAGATGGATTATTACGTTTAGTAAATTAAAAGGGCAAATGTCAGTAAAAGACAAAGAAAAAAATGTAAAAAAACAGATAATTGATGAAATGAAAAATTCAGAAATATTTAAAAGTGTGATGGATAAATTTCCTGATGCCGAATTAATAGATGTAAATTCAAACAAAGATGGAGTTGATAATGACTGACTTTAGTAAAATTTTAGATAAAGCAAAAGAACTTGAGGCAAAAATGAAAGAAAGCCAACAAAAGATTAAGGAAATTAGAGTTGAAGGAATTTCGGGTTCAAATTCTGTAAAGATAACTTTGGATGGAGAGGGAGAGATGCAAACTATAAAGTTATCTGATGAAATTATGAAAGAAGACAAAACCATAATTGAAGATTTAATTGTTGCAGCACATAATAGTGCTAAATCTCAACTTAAATCAAAAACAACTGAGGAAATTTCAAAAGCAACAGGTGGGTTTGGAATTCCTGGTTTTAAATGGCCTTTATAATAGATGCAAAACATCAGTGAGATAGAAGAATTAATTAAGTTAATTTCAAAACTTCCTGGTTTAGGTCCCAAATCAGCAAAAAGAATTGTTTTAAAATTAATAAATAATCGCGACGAACTTGTAAAACCTATGGCAAACACATTGGCGCAAGTTTATAAAAATGTAGTTAGATGCAATTCATGTGGTGCCTTAAAGTCAAATTCAAATGGTTGTTTGAATTGTGAGACTACAAAAGAAAAATATACTAAAATTTGTGTAGTAGAGGATATTGCAGACCAATGGTCGATTGAAAATTCAAATATCTTTCAGGGTTATTTTCATATTTTGGGTGGAACAATTTCTTCAGTTGGTCAAAGAAAAGAAGATTTATTAATTAACTCATTAGTTGAAAGAATTAATAGAGATAAAATCGAAGAGGTAATTCTTGCAACTAGCGCAACTGTTGAAGGTCAAACAACTGCATATTATATTCAAGATAGTCTAAAAAATTTAGATGTTAAAATTACTAAATTAGCACAAGGTTTACCAGTAGGAGGAGAGATTGAAAGTCTTGATGATGGGACTTTATTTTCTGCTTTTAAAAATCGATCTAATTTGGTTTCGAACTCAGATTAGATTTTTTTTTTAACCTATTCAAATGAAGTAATGGCTCAGTATAACCTGATGGTTGCTCTTTACCCTTAAAAACTAAATCACACGCAGTTTGAAACGCTATAGAATTTTCATAATCATCACTCATTTTAACATATAGCGGATCATCTTTGTTCTGATCATCTACTATTTTGGCCATTTCTTTCATTATTTCAGTTACTTGTATTTTTGTTGTAATTCCATGATGTATCCAGTTGGCTATATGTTGTGAAGAAATTCTTAGTGTTGCTCTATCTTCCATTAAACCTATGTTGTTAATATCGGGCACTTTAGAACAGCCTATTCCTTGATCGACCCACCTTACAACATACCCCAATAAAGTTTGTGCAGAGTTTGAAATTTCTTTATTTATATCCTCGACAGACCAATTAGGTCTATCTGCTATTGGAATTGTTAAAAGATCATCAAGCTTAGCTGGTTCTCTATCGGTTAATTTTTTTTGTTCATCAAAAATATTTGTTTCATGATAATGTAAAGCGTGTAATGCAGCTGCTGTTGGAGAAGGTACCCATGCGCAGTTTGCTCCTGCTTTTAAGTGTCCTGTTTTTTGCTCCATCATATCTTTCATTTTATCTGGCATTGCCCACATTCCTTTTCCAATTTGAGCTTTACCAGAAAACCCACAACTTAAACCAATATCAACATTGTTATTTTCGTATGCAGTAATCCATTTAGATGATTTCATGTCACCTTTTTTAATCATAGGACCGGCTTCCATTGATGTATGCATTTCATCACCAGTTCTATCCAAGAAGCCAGTATTAATAAAAAAAACTCTATTTTTTAGACTTCTAATACATTCTTTTAAATTTGACGATGTTCTTCTCTCCTCATCCATAATACCAATCTTACAAGTGTACTTAGGTAAATTTAAAACTTCCTCAACTTTAGAAAAAATTAAATCTGTAAATGCTGTCTCTTCTGGACCATGCATTTTAGGCTTCACAATGTAAACTGATCCAGTTCTTGAATTATTTTTGTTTTTAATATCATGTAGTGCAGCTGCTGTAGTTATAAATGCATCCATTATACCTTCAGGGATTTCACTTCCATCACTTAATAAAATTGATGGGTTAGTCATTAGATGACCAACGTTTCTTACAAGCAAAAGGCTTCTTCCATGTAACTTTAAACCTTTGCCATCTTTTGAGATATAACTTCTGTGTGGATTTAATTTTCTTTCAAATAATTTCCCTTCTTTTTCAAATTTAGACTTAAGGTCTCCTTTCATTAGACCTAGCCAATTTCGATAACAAATAATTTTATCTTCGGAGTCAACTGCTGCAACACTATCTTCATTATCACAAATAGTTGACACTGCAGATTCTAGTATAATGTCGCTAATACCTGCGTGATCTTGTTGAGCAGCAAAAGCTCTTGAATCTTTAAGAATTTCAATATGTAAGTTATTGTTCTTTAGAATAATTGCAGATGGATTGTCACTTTCACCCCTGTGCCCAATAAATTTATTTTCATCTTCCAAATCAAAAATATCAGCACCTTTTAAAACTTTTAATTTACCATATTTCACTGCAAAACTTGTAATTTTATTCCAACTTAATCCAGCTAATGGAAAGTATTTATCTAAAAAATCTCTACCATATTTTATTACCATTTCACCTCTTAAAGGGTCATACCGTTCAGATACGCTGTCTTCAGACTGCTCAATAACATCTGTACCATAAAGACTATCATATAAACTCATCCATCTTGCATTTGCAGCATTTAATGCATATCTTGCATTCATGACAGGTACAACCAACTGAGGTCCAGCTATACTCGCAATTTCTTCATCAACATTTTCAGTTTCTATTTTAAAATCAGGTCCTTCTTTTTTTAAATAACCAATTTCTAATAAAAATTTTTTATAATCATCTAAATTAAATTCCTTACCTTTATTTTTGATATGCCAATCGTCTATTTTTTTTTGCAATTCTTCTCTAAATTTAATTAATTCTTTATTTTTTGGTGCAAGCTCATCGAGGGTTTTTTCTAGACCTAACCAAAAATTTTCTGAAGATATATTTGTATTATTTAATAATTCATCATTTACAAAGTTTGATAGTTTCTCTGATACCTGAAGATTATTAATTTTAATATATTTTTCTTGCATAGCACTTAAGTTCGTACCCCATCTGTATTTTTGCCTGAGAGCTTTACTCCTTCGGCGGAAATCAATCTCTTTCCAGAGTGTTATGCTTTAATCGGTCCTTTTGCCTGAGAGTTTCCGGGGTGGTTGCTCCTTCGGCGCTATAAATAGTCTCTCCCGATTATTAATTTGTATCTGTTAAATGATTTAAGTCAATTAATAAGAATTACACCTTATTTAATATCATTTTATTGCCTTTTTTGTATTTTAACCATCCATTATAAATAAAAGATGAAAAATTATTTAAATTTTGAAACAGAAATTAAAGATCTAGAAAACGAACTAGAAAAATTGAAAGATCCTTACAATCAAGAGGGATTATCAGAAGTCGATACTCAAAAAATTTCAAGCACTCAAACAGAAATAGATGAAAAATTAAAAAATATTTATTCCAATCTAGATCCTTGGCAGACTACTATGGTTGCTCGTCACGAAGATAGACCTAAAGCAAAATTTTTTATTGATAATTTGTTTGATGATTTTATCTCCCTATCTGGAGATAGATACTATGGAGAGGATAAATCGGTTCTAACTGGATTTGCAAAATTTAATGGAAAATCAGTTTTAGTAATAGGTCAAGAAAAAGGAGAAGATTTAGATAGCAGAATAGAAAGAAATTTTGGAATGATGAGGCCAGAAGGTTATAGAAAAACTATAAGATTAATGAACCTAGCAAACAAATTTAACATTCCCATAATCTCTTTTATTGACACTCCAGGAGCATATCCAGGTGTAGGAGCCGAAGAACGAGGACAAGCAGAAGCAATTGCTAAATCAATCGAATGCTGTATGGAGCTTAAAGTTCCAACAATTGCAATAATTATAGGTGAGGGTGGTTCTGGTGGAGCAATTGCATTAGCTTCATCAAATAAAGTCCTTATGCTAGAAAATGCAATTTATTCAGTAATATCACCTGAGGGATGTGCAACTATTCTATGGAGAGATCCAAAAAAAATGCTTGATGCAGCGAAAGCTATGAAGCTTTCAGCTAAAGATTTACTTAAGTTAAAAGTTATAGATGAAATAATTGACGAACCATTAGGTGGTGCACACAGAGATAGAGATATTATATTAAATAACGTGAGAGAAACTTTAACAAAAAATTTAAATTATTTTGATGAATTATCTTATGAAGAAATAATGAATGAGAG
>CACAVT010000008.1 GCA_902536005.1 uncultured Pelagibacteraceae bacterium | reverse complement strand
TTTTAGTGACTCAGTGTCAGGAATTTTTTCTGAAGGAATTTCTTTGTAAGTTTCAATATTTAGAGGATGATATGGATTTTTTTTTTCTAAAGGGTCAGGTCTAACATCCCAAGAACGTCTAAATTGATGAACTTTTTCTTTTCCAAGTTTTATTTTCATTTCATCTTTATTTAATCCAGTTAGAGCACCGTAATGTCTCTCATTTAATTCCCATGCACTCTTTACTTCTTTAAAATCTTGTAATTCTTCCTGTATAATTTTTAAAGTATTTTTAGCTCTCAATTGAAAGGATGAGTAATACAGATTAACTTCAATTTTTTCTTGTTTTATTAATTGACCAGCTTTTTTTGCCTCTGATTTTCCATTTTCTGTTAGATCTACATCAACCCATCCAGTAAATTTTTTTTCAAGATTCCATATACTTTGGCCGTGTCTTACTAAAATTAAATAACTCATTTGTTTATCTTTTAAATCAATTTGATAAATAAAACTATATTATTAATGATTAATTTTTTTTCAAAATACAAATTTATTTTTTACTTATGCAATTTTTTTCTAATACTTTTATATTTATATCCTGGTAGTTTACTTGGTTGTTTTTTATACGATGATTGCAAATTACAACCACAAATAACAGCAGATTTTATAATTTCGACTAATCACTTGTATGCATATATAGCTCTTTCAATTATTGGTTTTCTAACTTACCGAAAAAATAATCAATTTAATATTTTAAGTATTTATTTAATATTTTTATCTGTTGTACTTGAGGTGTTACAATACTTTGTGCCTAATAGAAGTTTTGAATTTCCGGATTTATTTGGAAATTTAGCAGGTGTAATTATAGCCATAATTATATTTTACTTTTTTAAAAAAAATGAAAATTTTAAAAATTAATTATTTATTTATTTTAATAATTTTTATTTCAGGTTGCTCATCTGTTCCAAAAAATACAGCAGATAGTTGTTCTATATTTAATGAAAGATACATGTGGTATAAACATGCAAAAAAAGCTGAAAAAAAATGGGGAACCCCAGTTTATTTACAGCTTGCAATTATAAAAATGGAATCCAGTTTTGACTGGTTAGCAAAACCTCCTAGACAAAAATTATTTAAAGTAGTGCCTTATAAGAGACCATCAAGTTCTTTCGGTTATTCACAGGCTGTAAAAGGAACGTGGAAACAATATAAAGAAGAAACTGGGAATAAGCTTGCTGCTAGGACCAGATTTAAAGACAGTGTAGATTTTATTGGTTGGTATACAAATAAAACTGAAAAAATTTTAAAAGTTTCAAAAAAAGATGCTTTCAAGCAGTATATTGCTTATCATGAAGGGTGGGGTAACTATAAAAATTATAAAAAAAATAAAAAAGTTATTAATCTAGCCAAAAGAGTGGAGAAACAATCAAATATTTATAAGCAACAATTATCAGAATGTAAAAATTCTTTATCAACGTCAAAATATATTATTTTTTAATTTAGCTGTTTTTTTAATTCAATATCAACCGCATCAATTCGCTTAGTATTCTTTGCAAGAGCTAAATACATTGTTGGAGTCACATATAAAGTAAAGAAGGTTGAAATAATCATTCCTCCTAAAATTGTAGAACCCACAGCTAATCTAGAGCCTTCACCTGCACCCGGGCCAATATTTCCAATAACTAATGGAAGCATTGCTATCATTGTACTAAGTGAGGTCATTACGATTGGTCGAATTCTAAGTTGGCAAGCTTTAATTATAGCGTCCTGAATTTTAACACCGGTAGTTCTTATCTGGTTTGTGTAGTCTACAATCAAAATACTATTCTTTGTGGATATACCAATAAGTATTATTAAAGCGATTTGAGAGAAAATATTTACCGAACTATTTAAAAATAAAATAAATACTAAGCCACCAAATACAGCTAATGGAACTGTTAAAATAATAATAAATGGATGAACAAAAGAGTTAAATGTTGCTGCCATAACCAAATAAGCAGTTAACAAAGCAAGAGCAAAAATTAAGTATATTTCATTTGTTGTTTCTTTTAACTCTTCAGATTTTCCTTTCCAAGTGATTTGATTTTGCGGAGCAACTCTAATCATGACATCTTCCAGGTATTTTATAGCCTCTGTTAGAGTGTAATCTTCTGCAAGCGCAGCAGAAATTGTAACTGCTCTTTGACGATTGTATCTTGGAAGCGCTTCAGCAGTGCCTTTCTCTTTAAACTCAACTAAACTTGCAACAGATACAAGTTTACCAGTTGTTTCAGATCTAATAAAAATTTTTGATAATCCATCTTTATCTCTTCTGTCTGCCAAATATTGTTGTAAAATAATTGGGTATTCTCTTCCTTCTTTACTAAAAGTTGTTACTCTTTTTCCTCCATAAAGAGTTTCTAGAGTTCTACCTATATTTTCAGTAGAAACTCCCAAATCATTTGCTCTGTTTTTATTAGTGACTAATTTAACCTCAGGTTTATTTTTTGTATAATCACTTTCAATTCTAGACATATTTCGATTTTTTCTTAATTCTCTTAAGACACTATTTTGAATTTCTTCTAATTCTTCGTAACTAGATCCATATATGACCATTTGAACCGGCTTATTGTAACTAGATACTCTTATTGATTGTGGAGAAATTGGAAAAGCAAAAGTTTCAGGCACAGAAACCACTTGTCCAATAGCTTCTCTTAATATTGTTTGACTACCTTTTTCTCTATTTTTCCATTCATCAAGTAATGCAATAATTATAAAACTGTTATATGAAGTTGCAGATCTTCCGAAACCAGGAACTCTCATTATTAGTCTTGCATATGGACTGTCTTCTGCCTGTAATAATCTTAATATTCTTCCTTCAATTATTTGCGCTTTTTCTTGTGTATATTCAAATGAACTTCCTTCATCAGTTGACCCAATAATTAAATAAGCACCCCTATCTTCAATTGGTATTAATTCTTTTTTGGAAAAATTAAACAAATAAGCTGAAGCAGCTATAATTAAAATTATAAATACTGAAATAGTTTTTTGTTTATTCACCCAATATTTAAGAGAGTTTACATAAAATCCTGTAAAAGATTTAAATCCATTATTGAATTTTTTTACGAAGAAATTAATTTCTTCTTTTTTGTTTAAAAATTTACTTCCTAGCATTGGAGATAAGGTTAATGCCACAAAAGAAGATACAACAATTGAAAAAGATAAGGCTATTGCTGTTTCTTTAAATAAAGTTCCTGATATTCCTTTAATAAAAATTAAAGGTAAAAATACTGCTATAAGAATTAAAGTAGTTGCAATAATTGCAAATGTAATTTGTTTAGAACCTTTGTATGCAGCCACTAATGGTGTTTCACCGTTCTCAATTCTTGTATAAATTGCATCAGTCATGATCACAGAGTCATCAGTGATTATACCAATTGCTAGAATAAAACTTAGTAATACAAAAATATTAATTGATAGATCAAATATATATAATCCAAGAAATGATCCAATAAGACTAACTGGTAAAGCAACCGCAGGAACTATTACAGCTTTAAGGTTACCTAAAAAAAGATAAATAATCAAAACAACTAATACGAATGCAATTACTAAACTTTTATATACTTCTTCAATTGCTGCACCAATGTAGGTTGCTCTGTTAAATGCTATTTCTAACTTTAATCCATCAGGCAAGGATTTGTTAAGTTCTTTGATTTTAGTTTTTATTTGTTTAGAAAGCTCTACCGTTGATGCACCACTTTTAGCATAAATACCAATACCAACAGTTTTTAAATTTACTGCATTTTTTCTTTGTGCCTTAAATAAAGTTTTTTCTGAAACAGGTCCAAACTCTATATTAGCCACATCAGATAAAATGATAACTTTTTCTTTATTTTTCTTAAGTGGCAATTGTTTAATAGTATCAATATTAGAATAGGATTTATCAATGTTTAAAGTTAAGTCTTTGTTATTAGCTTCTAAGGTTCCAGCTGGAAGATTTATATTCTCATTTCTAAGAGCTCTCTCAACTTCTTGAATTGTAAGATCATTTGCAGCTAATTTTATTGGATCTATCCAAACTCTGACACTAAGCTCTCTTAATCCACCAACTAAAATTCGACCTACGTTTGGTACACTTGAGAATGCATCTATTAGATATCTTTCAGCGTAATCACCTAAATCTAAATCATTCCAAGTTGGAGAAGATAAAGCTACCCACATCGTAGTTGTAAAACCTGCTGCCTGTTTTAAAATTTGTGGAGGGTTTGACTCACTTGGTAAATTATCTACAACCCTTGCAACTCTTTCCCTAATATCATTAGCAGCATCATCTAAATCAATGTCTGTGTTGAATTGAATATTAATTCTACTTCTTCCATTGAGAGAACTTGAGTCAATATTTTTGATACCCTCAGCTCCACCAATTACATCCTCCAATTTTTGAGTTATTTCTTCATCAACAATTTCAGCTGACGCAGATTTATAATCTGTCTGTACTTGAACTACAGGAGGTTGAATTCCATCAGGAAGTTCTCTTACTGGCAATTCTAAAAAGACAAAAATACCAAAAATAATTAATATTAAAGACATGACCCAAGCAACAACAGGTCGTTTAATGCTAACTTCAGTTATATACATTTAATTATTTTTTCTCTTTATCTGATTTTTTAAAAATATTTTTCAACCAATCAAATTTACCTTTTTTTTCTTCAGCTTTTTTTGATTTATCTTTTTTACCCCAGCTAGAATTTCCTTGTTTTTTTTTAGCACCTTTCTCTATAGGTCTGATTGTTAAATTTGGTCTTACTTTTTTTGTTCCTTCTGCAACAATTTTATCTCCATTATTTAATCCATCTAATATTTCTACAAAACCTAAGTATCTATCACCAATGGTTACTTTTGTTTTCATTACTTTATTTTTTTCATCTACTTTATAAATAAAAACATTTTCACCCTCGACAATTGTACTAGTGTCAGGAGCACTTAAGCCATTTCTTACATCATATTTAATTGATATTTCTAAAAATGATCCAGGTAATATTTCACCTGATGAATTGTCCATCTTTATTCTTGTTGCTAAAGCTCTTGTATCTTCACTTATCCTGCTAGCAAATGAGTCTACTTCACCTTTATAAATTTTATTTTTATATCCAGAAAATTTAATATCAACTGGCAGACCAACCTTAATAAAAGGCACAAAGATTTCAGGTATATCTACATCACAATATATTGAGCTAGTATCTTCAAGATTAATTAATATTGAAGATTTTGAAACCTCTATATCTTCAGAAAATTCTCTTTTTCCAATAATTCCATCAAATTGTGCAACAACTTTTCGATTTTTAAGCTCAGCAATTACATCTCCCTTTTTAACTTTTTGATTAAATTTTATAGGTTTTAATATTTCATATTTTTCAATTTTAAATGATTGTGTTTGAATTGGAGTTGCAGTCCCATAGGTACTAACAACATTTTCAAAAACTCTTTCTTGAGTAGTGGTTATTATTATTCCAGGAGGCGGTCTTTTACTAAATTTTTTTTTGAAATGATTTCCTATCATTGTTCTTCCAATGATCACTGTTGCAATGATTAAGAAAAATATGATTACTATACTTGTTATTTTTGTAGATGTTTTCATAAGTTAATTTTTTCCGTATTCAGCCCAAGAGCCATCGTAAATTGTCGGCATATATTTAGCATTTATTAAAGAATAAGCTAGTGCCAATACACTTGCAGTCACCCCAGAACCACATGAAAATACTAGATTTTTATCATGGTCAAATTTAAAGGACTTAAATTTTTCCATTATTTTATCTTTACTAACGAAAGTATGGTCTTCGTTTACTAATTCAGAAAAGGGTAGGCAAAAAGAATTTTTTATTGAACCACTTCTAAGACCTTTCCTTGGTTCAGCAACTTTGCCTTCAAATCTCTCTCTACTTCTTGCATCAACAACATTAAATTTACCTGTATCAATATTTTCATCTATTTGTTTTTTATTTTTAACAAGTTCTTTATTTTCTTTACATTTATACTTAGATGTTTGAGTGATCACTTTTTTGTTATCTGTAGATTTATTTTCTTTTTTCCATTTTTTTAATCCACCATCTAGAACATGAACTAGCTTAGCGTCATGTCCATAATAAATTAAATTATACCAACATCTACAAGAACTAATAACATCAGAGTTATCGTAAACTACTATTCGATCATTATTTTCTATACCCATATTGCTCATTATTTTTTCCCAAGATTTAGTATCGGTAAGCATATGTGGTAAATCAGTATCTAATTTGGAATTTTTATCTAAATCAAAAAAAATAGCATTTGGAATATGCTCCTCCGTATATTCCTCAAAACCGTTTCTTTGAGTTTGAGGCATATGCCATGAGCAATCAATAATTTTTACTTTATCAATATTATTTTCTAACCAACTTGTATCAACTAAAGACATTTTATCTTTTTTCTAAATATCTTTGATGATACTCTTCAGCTGGGCAATAATTTTTAACTAAAGAAGTTTTTGTTACTACTTTTCCTGATAATTTGATGTTTTCTTTTTCTATTATTTTTTCAGCAGTAATTTTTTGTTGATCATTTAAATAAAATATTTCACTTCTATATTGGGTTCCAAAATCTGGTCCTTGCGAATTTAGAGTTGTTGGATCATGAATTTCAAAAAAATATTCAAGAATTTTCTCGTAAGATATTACTTTAGGATCAAAATCTAATTTTACTACTTCTGCATGATTTGTTGTGCCTGTGCATACTTCTTTGTAATTGGTTTCAGCATTATGACCTCCACAATAACCTACTTCTGTTTTTATAACTCCATCAAGTTTACTAAACTTAATTTCTGGTCCCCAAAAACATCCTAATCCTAAAATTGCTATTTCCATTGATAATTAACTTAATTAATTTAAAGTTAATCATATGCTATCAAAAAATCAATTAGGCTTTTTTTACATGTTCATATCAGTATGTGCATTTTCACTTATGGATGTGATTGTTAAATGGTCTGAGGATTATCCCGTTGGACAAGTTTTGTTTTTTAGAGGATTTTGTGGAATAATTCCTATTTTATTTCTTATTCCTAAAGATAGATATTTAGATTTTTATAAAACAACTAGACCATTTCTTCATTTTAAAAGATGTTTAGCAGGATTGATTGCGTTGGTATCTATATTTATCGCTTTAAGAAATTTACCTTTGGCAACAGTTGTTAGTATAACTTTTGCAGCACCAATATTCACAACTATATTTTCAATTTTTTTGTTAAATGAAAAAGTTGGTTTATATAGGTGGTTAGCGGTTTTAGTTGGTTTCGTTGGTATAATTATTATATCGGAACCTGGGTTTAGCTCACTTAACTTATATTATATTTACCCAATAATATTTTGTTTAGGATTATCATATGTTGCAATTGCTATAAGAAAATTGTCTTCAACAGAACCAGTATGGTTAATCAGTTTCTTTTTTTCATTTTCTATAATGCTTTTAAGTTTTTTATCTTTTTATCAAAACTGGATTCTTCCAAGTTTAATTGATTTATTTTTGTTATCTTTGATTGGTATATTGGGTGGTCTTGCAAATTTATGGTTATCCCAATCTTATAAATTATCAGAAGTAAGTTTAGTAACACCTCTGAAATATCTAGCACTAGTATTTGCAATAATTTTTGGTTATTTTATTTGGGATGAAGTACCAACATTTAAAACATTGTTAGGTGCTGGATTAGTAATTTTATCCTCATTTATTATTTTTAGACGTGAGCTGGTATTAAAAAAACGTTTATCGGTATCTAGACATGAGTAAAGCCCCATCATATTGGATCAAAGCAAAAAAATATTTATCTAAAAAAGATAAGGTAATGTCATCATTAATTAAAAAATACAAATCTCCTTCAGAGACAGTGCTTACCTCAAGAAGAGATGTTTTTTTTTCACTTTGTAAAAGTATAATTGGACAACAAATTAGTGTTGCAGCTGCAAATTCAGTTTTTTTAAAATTTAAGAAAAAATGTAAAAATAAAATTAATGCAAAAACAGTTAATAAGTTATCTTCATCTCAGCTAAAAAGTTGTGGCTTAAGCAGGCAGAAAGTAAAAGGAATTAAAAGTTTAGCTAAAAAAGTATTGAACAAAGAATTTAATCCAAAAATTATTTCAAAATTGTCTGATGAAGAAGCGATTATTTATCTCTCTCAGTTAAGACAAATTGGAAGATGGTCAGCAGAAATGATCTTATTGTTTACTTATAATCGTCCTAATATTTGGCCAATTCAGGATATTGGCTTGTTAAGAGCTATTTCAAAAAATTTTAATAAAAAATACTTACCACCAGAAAGTTATATAACATATTTAAACAAAAAGTTTTCACCTTACTGTTCTGTCGCCACTTGGTATTTATGGAGAAGTATAGATCCCGAACCTATTCAATATTAAATCTTTATTATCTTACATTCCCTCAAAAATTATATGTTCTCTTGTAGCATTGTTTTCTAGATGTTTCCTAGCCTCAACATACTCTTCAGAATTGTAACAATTTTTTGCAGCTTCTATATCTGGAAATTCTGCGAGAGCCACTCTGACCATTTCCCTACCATCTAAAGTTATATTATTTGCGCTTCTTGCTAATATTCTTCCAGAATATTTTTCAACTGCTTCTTTTGCTTTAACAGCATATTTTTTAAGTCTTTCGTCATCCTTTATTTCAGTGTAATTTGCAACCCAATAAGCTTTCATAATTCTCCTTTTTAAATTTTTTTAATTATGATACCAAATTTAAGTGAAAAAATTATTTTTAAATTTCTGTTGCAACTTGTTTTTTTTAATATTTGTATCAATTATACAAGCTAATGCTGATGAATTATTTAGTAAGGGAAAAGAAGTTTTTCTAGGAGCTGGAAATTGTGCAGCGTGCCATATGCTCTCGGATGCTGGATCAAACTCAATGGTTGGTCCAAATTTAAATGAAATCAGACCTGATATTCAAAGAATTATAATGGCAGTTAGAAACGGTATAGGAGTAATGCCCGCAATGGAGGGTATACTAACTAATGAGGAAATAGAAGCGGTTGCGCACTATACCTCTATAGCTGCGGAACAATAATAAAAGTTTTAACTATAATTTTTTATCCAATGTTTTGCTATATCTACTCTTTTGCAGATCCAAATATCCTTAAATTCTGTGATGTAATTTAAAAATTTTTTAAGAGACTGTATTCTACCAGGTCTTCCAATTAATCTACAATGCAAACCAACCGACATCATCTTTGGTGAAGTTTTTCCTTCCTCATAAAGGGCATCAAAACTATCTTTCAAATAATTATAAAATTGTTCACCCGAATTAAATCCTTGATTGGTTGCAAACCTCATATCATTGTTATCAAGTGTGTAAGGAACCATTAGTTGTTTTTTATTCCCTTTTTTTATCCAGTAAGGAAGATCATCACTGTATGTGTCGCTACAGTATAAAAAACTACCATTATCAATTACTAAATCTAAAGTATTTTCACTACACCTACCTGTATACCAACCAGCAGGTTGATTACCAAAAATCTTTTTTATAGATTTGACTGCAAGCTTCATATCATTCTTTTCTTTTTTCTTTGATACATTTTGATAGTCAATCCATCTCCACCCATGACTAGCAACTTCATAATTTGCTTTTTTTATAGCCAAACAAACTTCTTTATTTCTCTCCAATGCCATACCAACTCCAAAAATAGTAAGTGGAATTTTCTTTTTATTAAATAGATCATGAATTCTCCAAAACCCTCTTCTTGATCCATATTCATAAATTGATTCCATATTTAAGTGTCGACCTTTAATTGGTTTTGCTCCTATAATTTCTGATAAAAATACTTCTGAAGTTTTATCACCATGAAGAGTACAATTTTCTGCGCCCTCCTCGTAATTAAGTACAAATTGCAAAGCTAACTTAGCATTACCAGGCCACTTTACCTTAATTTTTTTGGAACCATATCCCACCAAATCTCTTGGGTATTTTTTTTTCATTTTTTCAAAATAATTTTATCTTTTTTAAATTTATAAATAACAAGATTGTTTCCTTTTCCTTTTCTATCAACAATTAGAAAATTCATATTTTTCATAGAAATCAATGGAAAGTGCCAAATACCAGCATTGTAATTAACTCCAGTTTGTTTTGGGACTAAAAAGGATTGGATTTTATTTACATCTGGTTTATCTCCTCTTGGTGCTACAAATACTAAAAATTTTGTATCTTCCATTGGTATAAAGGCTTGGCTTCCTAAAGGATGTTTTTCCATCATATCAATTTTCATAGGAAACCTTCTTTTTTTTGCTTTAAAAATACTAACAATTGCTTTCCCTTTGTTTTTAGATGCATCTAAGTTAATCAAATTATCAAATCTTTTTGCGTAACCATCATTAATATTAATAGGATTTTTTTTTGAAGTATCTATTAATTGACCAAATTTAGAAAAATTTTTTTTAGTAATTTTTTTTGCTTTTATTATTTTCATCTAACAAAATTTCCGAATGCCCTTATTCTTGAAATTCCACCATCTGGATAGATATTTATTTTAAG
Source organism: uncultured Pelagibacteraceae bacterium (assembly GCA_902536005.1). Taxonomy (GTDB): domain Bacteria; phylum Pseudomonadota; class Alphaproteobacteria; order Pelagibacterales; family Pelagibacteraceae; genus Pelagibacter. The sequence goes on along the minus strand of CACAVT010000008.1, from coordinate 25,766 downwards.
ATAATTTTCCTTACTTCTCTTAATTAAGAATTTTTTAAAAATATGTTTCTTGTGAGCTGACAGTTTTGAATTATTTAAAATAAACTTCCAATTTTTTGAATTATTGACAATTGATTTATTGGACAGATCTTTTGAAATGCTTGCAGTTTGAATTGAACAACTATCAGGATAGTTTCCTTTAAAATGATGGGTATCTATCTCTAGTTTTTTTATTAATCCTGGTTTTCCAAATTTTATTATAAGCCAATCAAAGTTTTTTCCTCTACTTCTTCTTGTTTCCCAACCATCTCCCATATTTTTCCCTTTACCAGGTGCTATGATATTTTCAGCCCTGCCGAAATGTTCATTATTACAACCAATAATTGAAGCGCCATTTAAAACAGATGTAAGGTTGATAGTTTTGTTATTTAAAAAGTTTTTCTCCATTTCAATTTTTCCATAAAGCCTTAGTCTTGCAACTCCACCATCTGGAAAAATGTTTAGTCTTATATAATTAAAAACAGATTTGTTGTTTGATTTGAAGCTATGGTTTCGGCTTGGCCCAAGTTTTTTTTTGCTCAGTAAAGAAATCCATTTTGTTTTCTTATTAGGTTTTGTTTTACTTAAGCAACCCTCTAACGAAGCATGTGTTGGCTGATTTCCATTGAAATGTGTTGTGTCAATATCTATATTAAATATTTTTCCAGGTTTACCAAGTTTTAAAATTAAATAATCAAAACCTTTTGATCTTCTTCTCCTTGTTTCCCATCCATCCATCCATTTACCATGTTTGTCAAACAATCCATCTTTAAAAACTGGAGTTTCGATGTTTAATATTCTATGAGCAGCTGCAAAAAAATCGTCAGTCTTAAATATAACTTTAGATCCGATTCTTGGATCCGCTAAGTTAATCATTTTTGCACTTATAAATTTTTTCATTTTTTATTTATTTCATTCAAACGAAAGGTTGCGATTTTTTTTACTTGTTTTTTTGCTTCAAGGAATTCACTTTCTACATCACTTTGTATTCTTTGTCTAAAATTATTCAAAATTTCATTTTTATCTTTACCTTTTACGGCAATTATAAAAGGAAAATTGAACTTTTTTTTATATTCTGAATTTAATTTTTTAAATTCTTCATATTCATCATTAGAACATTGGTTCAATTTTGCAGAGGCTTGTTCTGATATAGATTCAGAGGTCATTTTTTTTTGCTACAGCAAGCTCAGGATGAGCATTTAAAATGTCTAAAATTTTATTCTTTTCGTAATTTTCATAAATATCAAGCATTTTAAACACAATATCTTCAAAGTTTTTAAATGGTTTTAATTCAAAAGCTTCCATAGCAACTGACTCAGTTTTTTCAAAAACATTACCAAATATAGACAAAAAATCAGACTTGTTAAGATCGTTAATGTTATCTATTGTTCTCATATAACTTTTAAAAATTTAAGTTTGAAATTAAATGATACTATAATTTTATGACAAAGCTCACAACTCATGTTTTAGATGTGTATTCTGGTAAACCTGGCAAAGGTATCCTAGTTGAGTTGTTTTATATTAATAATTCAGAACGAAAAAAATTAACGTCAACAAAACTCAATGATGATGGTAGAGCTAATTCACCATTAGCTGAGGGAGATATTTTTGTTAAGGGTAAATATGAATTAGTTTTTCATATTGGTGATTATTTTAAAAATACATCTGCAGCAAGCGATGTTCCATTCCTTGATGATGTTATTATCAGATTTGGTATTTCAGATCCCTCACAGCATTATCATGTTCCTTTACTTGTTTCACCTTGGAGTTATTCTACTTATAGAGGTAGTTAAGTGATATCGAGTTCTGTTAAATTTTTATTAAATGACAAGCTTATAGTAATCAATAATCCTGATCCAAATCAAACCATACTTAATTATATTAGAACCGAATTAAAAAAGACTGGAACCAAAGAAGGATGTTCAGAGGGTGGTTGTGGCGCGTGTACAATTGTTTTAGGTGAATTAGTCGATAATAAGATTATATATAAAGCAATTAATTCTTGTATTTCGTTTGTCCCAACACTGAATGGTAAACAACTTTTAATTGTAGAAGATTTGGTTTCCAAAGATGGCAAACTTCATCCTGTACAAGATGCGATGGTAAAATTTCATGGTTCCCAATGCGGTTTCTGTACACCAGGTTTTGTTATGGCTTTATTTTCAATGTTTAAAAATAACAAAAATTTTAATAATGAATTAATAACAGATTCTATATCTGGTAATTTATGTCGTTGCACTGGATATAGACCTATAATAGATGCTGCAAAAAGTTTAGACAAGAAAAACAGGAATGATCAATTTAGTAAAAATAATAATAAAGTTATTCAATTATTAAAAAAAATTAAACCAAAAAATATTTATATTAAAAAAGATGATAAAATTTATTTTTCACCAAAGAATATTAATGATTTAAAAAATATAATTAAAAAATACTCTAATTTTAGTTTTCTTGCAGGTGGAACAGACTTATCTTTAAAAGTTACAAAAGAAAGAAAAGAAATTCCTTTTATAATTGATTTAAAAGAAATAAAAGAATTAGACTTTATAAAAGTAAATAAAAATTACCTTGAGGTTGGCGCCTCTACACCTTTAATAAAATTTGAAAAAGAAATTAAAAAACATTATCCAGATTTTTATTTAGTTCTTAAAAGATATGGTTCTGTTCAAATTCGAAATGTAGGAACTATAGGTGGTAACATTGCAACAGCATCTCCGATAGGTGATACATTACCAATTTTGTTATCTTTAAATGCAGAAATTTTAATTGAAAGCTTCAATCAAAGAAAAGTTATTCCTATAAATAATTTTTTCCTTGATTATAGAAAAACTAAATTAAAAAAGAATGAATTTATTCACTCAATAAAAATACCATTATTTAAGAAAAATATTTTTAAAGCATTTAAAATATCAAAAAGATTTGACGATGATATTTCGTCTGTTTGTGGATCTTTTAATTTTGAAATTGATAAAAATAAAATTAAAGAAGTTTTTATTGCCTTTGGAGGTATGGCAGCTGTACCAAAAAGAGCTAAAGCCTGTGAGGAAATTCTTAAAAATAAGCCTCTTAGCATCAATACTTTTGATCAAGCAAAAAAATATTTAGAAAAAGATTTAAGTCCTATTGGAGACATGAGAGCTAGTAAAGAATATAGACTAGAGATAGCAAAAAATTTATTGATGAAATGTTTCGTAGAAATAAATTCTAATAAGTTATCAAGAGTAAATTAAATGAGCAAAGAGAACTATATTAATGATGTTAGACCACATGATAGTGCTTATAAGCATGTAAGTGGATACGCTGAATACACTGACGACATTAATGAACCAAATAATACAATTTATGGTGCTATTGGTTTAAGTAAAAAAGCTTATGCAATAATAAAAAAAATAGACTTAAGCGATGTAAAAAAAAGTGAAGGTGTGATATCAGTAGTCACTCAAAGTGATATCTCAGGAAGGAACGATGTAGGCCCTGTTTTTGATGGTGATCCAATATTTCCAGATAAAAAAGTAGAGTTTTTTGGTCAGCCATTATTCGCTGTAGCTGCCACAACTACCGAACTTGCAAGAAAAGCAGTATTAAAGGCAAAAATCACTTATAAAGATTTAAAACCAGTTATCACAATTAAAGATGCTTTAAATAAAAAACAGTTTTTATTTAAGCCTAGAAAAATTAAAAAAGGGAACCCTTCTAAGAAAATTAAAAATTCAAAATATAATTTAAAAGGAAACTTTACAACCGGAAGTCAAGAACACTTTTATTTAGAGGGCCAAGCAGCGTTTGTTATACCTAAAGAAGATGATAATTTTTTAGTTTACAGCTCGACACAACATCCTTCTGAGACACAACAATTAATTGCAAAAATGTTTAATCAGAAAAGTAATTCTATAACTGTTGAAGTAAGAAGAATTGGAGGTGGATTTGGAGGAAAAGAGACAAATTTTATGACTGCATGTATTTGTGCGTTGTTGGCAAAAAAAACAGGTCAGCCTGTGAAATTAAGACTAGATAGAGATGATGATATAATTTTGACTGGTAAAAGGCATGAATTTTTATCTGAATACGAAGTTGGATTTAATGATGAAGGAATTATTGAAGGATTAAAAATTAACTTATCATCAAATTGTGGAATGTCGCCTGATTTATCAGCAGCAATAAATGAAAGAGCTCTTCTTCATATAGACAATGCATATTACATATCAGATATCGAGGTAACAAATAATTTATGCAAGACAAATATTCCAACTTCAACTGCATTTAGAGGCTTTGGTGGAAATCAAGGAATGATGGCTATAGAAAATGTTATTGATAATATTTCAAGGTATTTAAAAATAGATCCTATTCAAGTTCGAAAGAAAAATTTTTATCAAAAAGATAAAAAAAATACAACTCATTATGGAATGACTATTGAAGACAATGTGATTAATGAAATATTTAAAAATTTAGAAAATAAATCTAATTATAAGAAAAGATATTCAGAGATAAAAAAATTTAATGAAAAAAATAAATTTAAAAAGAAGGGTATAGCTATTACACCAGTAAAATTTGGGATTTCGTTTACAACAATTCATTTAAATCAAGCTGGTGCTTTAGTGCATATTTATACAGATGGAAGTGTGTATTTGAACCATGGTGGTATAGAAATGGGTCAAGGAACTCATACAAAAATAGCTCAACTAGTGGCCAATTCCTTGGGATTACCATATAATTTAGTAAATATTTCATCAACAAATACAGCTAAGGTTCCAAATACTTCAGCTAGCGCCGCATCTTCAACCACAGACCTTAATGGTGCAGCAGCATTAAATGCAGTAGCAAAAATTAAATTAAATTTAGAAAAATTTATTAAAAAAAAATATAAGATCTACAATCAAGAAGCAATTTATAAAGATCAATATATAATATTCGGAAATAGACAGTTTGAATTTAAAAGTATTATTAAAGAAGCATATTTAAATAGAGTTTCTCTCTCATCCTCAGGTTTTTATTCAACACCAAAAATAAACTTTGATAAAAAAAAATTCAAAGGAAGACCATTTTATTACTTTTGTTATGGTGCCGCTGTTTCAGAAGTAACTATAGATACATTGACCGGTGAAAATATACTAGAAAGAGTTGATATTTTGCATGATGCAGGAAAACCAATAAACCCAGCACTTGAATTAGGTCAGATCGAAGGTGGTTTTGTTCAAGGACAAGGTTGGTTGACAATTGAAGAACTTAATTGGAAATCAAACGGTCAGATTACAACTTTTTCTCCATCAACTTATAAAATACCTGCTGTAAGTGATATTCCAAAAAAATTTAATGTAGAAATTTTTAAAGAGGGAATAAATAAAGAAAAAGTTGTTAATAAAGCAAAGACAACCGGTGAACCTCCTTTAATGTTAGCTATGAGCGTTTTTTATGCAATTAAAGATGCAGTTGCTTCAGTTGGAAATTATCAGTTTGCACCAGAACTTAATGCGCCAGCAACACCTGAAAGAATTTTAATGAGTATTAACAAAATTAAAAATAAAATAAAAAAAAAAAATGGAAGATAAAAAAAAATTTATGGCAAAAGCCATTGAACTTTCAATAAAAAGTGCGAATACTATAGGTGGTCCCTTTGGAAGTGTTATAGTTAAGGATCAAAAGATTATTGCAGAGGGCTCTAACAAAGTTACTTCCACAAATGATCCAACTGCTCATGGAGAGATAGTAGCAATTCGAGAAGCTTGTAAAAATTTAAATACTTTTGATCTATCTGGATGCGAGATTTATACATCTTGTGAACCTTGCCCTATGTGTCTTTCAGCAATTTATTGGTCAAGATTAGGTAAAATATATTATGCAAACACTAGAGAAGATGCAAAAAATATAGATTTTGATGACTCTTTTATTTATACAGAAATTCCAAAAAAAATTGATGATAGAAAAATTAAAATGGTACAAATGCTTAGAGAAGAAGCTTTAAAAGCTTTTGAAATTTGGGATAAAAAAGTAGATAAAATAAAATACTGATGGAATTTTTACCTTATACAATTAAATGGTTAGAAGTTATTCTAAGATGGGGCCATGTAGTATTTGCAATATTATGGGTAGGTAACAGTTTTTTATTTAATTACTTAGACAATAATTTAAATAAAAATATAACAAACGATGATGTCGATGGAGAAGGATATCTGATGCATTCTGGTTTTTTTTATAAACTTTCAAGGTTAAAAACTTCACCACCACAGGATTATTTAAATAGATTAGTAATTTTTAAATGGCAAAGTTACCTAACTTTTGTAACAGGGATGTTACTGTTAGTTGTAATTTATTATTATAACGCTGGTGTATTAATGGTTGATAAACGTGTCCTTTTGATGCCACCTAGTTACGCAATTATTATCTCACTTTTATCATTAATTATTTTTTGGTTTATATATGATCTCTTGTGTAAATCGAAATTGATTGAAAATAATGTATTGTTTATATCCACAGCAATTATTTTATTAGCAGCTGTTTCCTTTGGTTTAACAAAATTATTTGGACCAAAATTTGCAATTTTAAGTGTTGGATTAATTATAGGAACCAATATGTTTGGTAATGTTTTTACAGTAATTATACCCAATCAAATGAACATTATCAGCAGTAGTAAAAGAGGTGAAAAATTTGATATGAGTCTATCTCTAGCAGCGAAACAGAGATCAATTCATAATAATTATTCCACTTTTTTAGTATTGTTTATAATGCTTTCTGGGCACTCAAGTTTCTTAGTTTATCATCAATATAATTGGTTAATATTATGTGCATTAGCAGTTATTACTGGAGTAGCACGACATTATTTTAATTTAAGAGGAAGAAACATTCACAGGTTGTATATTTTAATATCTTCAATAATTGCACTTATCGTTCTTGCAGTTTTAGTTTTATTATTTAAATAAATAGATATTAAAAAATTATGACAGAAAAAATGATTGTCAGTTGGGATGAGTACAACAAGACTGTTGAAAAGTTAGCAATCCAAATTTATGAAAGTGGATATAAACCAACAATACTGATCGGCATCATGCGTGGAGCAGCACCAATGATAGATGTATTAAGCAGAATATTTAAATTAAAATGTGCATATCTTGCAGTTGAATCTTACAGTGGTAAAGGAGTAGAGGATGAGCAGGGTGATATTGTGTTTTCAAGAGAAATGAGTTCGATTGCGCCTAATATGGGTGGAAAAATACTTTTATGTGATGATTTATCTGACACAGGTATCACTTTTAACAAAAGTATAGATTGGTTAAAAAAATACGAACCCATTAAAGATAAAATTGAAGACATTAAAACCGCAACATTATTTAAAAAAAAGAAATCGACATTTGAGCCAGACTTCTGTGCAAATAAACTTCCTGATAATCCTTGGATAGTACAACCCTTCGAAATTTATGAGGAATTAAGGATTGAAGAAATCAAAAAAAAACATCAGATATAAAAAAGGCCAGTTAAAAAACCGGCCTTTTAAATTTTTAAATTGGAAACTTATTACTTAGGTATATCTCCTTCAACACCTTTAACGTAAGTCATCATTCCTGCGAGCATTCCATCATCTGCAGTTTTTCCTTCAGCAACCATCAAGTTACCTTTCTGGTCATAAATTGGTCCTGTGAAAGAATGAACTTTTCCAGATGCCAAATCTGCCTGAAGTTTTTTAACTTTTGATCTTAGGTCAGCTGGCATTTGTGAATCTAAATCTGATATCACAACCATACCATCTCCAATACCATGCCAAGTATCTTTTTGACTCCATGTACCATTTGCAACTGCTTTAACTCTGTCTACGTAATATGGTCCCCAATTGTTTTCAACTGAAGTCAATACAGCTTTAGGAGCAAACTTGTCCATATCACTTGCTTGTCCAAAAGCATATACTCCAGCTTTTTCAGCCATTTGAACAATAGCAGTACTATCTGTATGTTGAGCAATTACATCAGCACCTTGATCGATTAAAGCTTTTGCAGCCTCTGCTTCTTTACCTGGATCATACCAAGTGAAAGCCCAAACAATTTTAGTTTTAATATTTGGGTTAACTTTTTGAGCTGCTAAAGTAAATGAATTGATACCTCTGATTACTTCAGGTATTGGAAAAGATGCAACATAACCAATAACATTTGATTTTGTCATAGTTCCAGCAATTGTTCCTAAGATAGTTCTACCTTCGTAGAATCTAGCTGCGTATGTTGAAACATTTGGATGTTCTCTTTTGTATCCAGTAGCATGTTCAAATTTTACATTTGGAAACTCTTTTGCAACTTTGTTAGTTGGATTCATATATCCAAAACTAGTTGTAAAGATAACATCATGACCAGAGTTAGCTAATTGTCTAAGAACCCTCTCAGCATCGGCACTTTCTGGAACACCTTCTACGTAAGTTGTTTTAAATCCGGCAGCTTCAACAGCTTTTCTACCTACATCATGCTGATATGTCCATCCATGGTCACCAGTTGGACCAATATAAACAAATGCTGCTTTAACATCTTTGGCAACTGCAGCTACAGTTAATGTAAATAATAAAACTAAAGAAGAGACGAAAGAACGAATTAAAAATTTATGCATAAATTTATTTCCCCTTTTGATTTTTTAATTATTTAAATTTAAATTAAATTGTCTAAAAAAAAATGATTATTTTTAAATTAATTGTCTTTATGAAAAGATTTCCCCAATGAACTAGGAGTACTTAGTCTTATTTTTCTACTATCACGAGAAATTACAACTAAAACTATTATTGTAACGACGTAAGGTAGAGCTGTTAAAAATTGCACAGGAATTCTTACTCCAATTGCTTGCATATGAAACTGAATAATTGTTAAGCCACCAAAAATCATAGCACCAATCAAAATTTTAATTGGGTTCCACGTTGAGAAAACCACCAGAGCCAATGCGATCCAACCTCTTCCACCTGTCATATTTTCAATCCACTGAGGAGTATAAATCATAGATAAATATGCACCAGCAAGCCCACTCATTGCGCCTCCATAAAGTATACAAGCGTAACGAACTAGCCTAACATTTATTCCTTGATTAGATGCAGACTCAGGTGAGTCTCCTACAGCTCTTACAATTAATCCAATTTTCGTTTTTTTTAAAAAATAGCTTGTTATGAAGGGAAGGGCAAAAGCAAAATAAAAAACAATTGAATGTCCAAATAATATTGGACCTAAAAGTGGTATAATATCTTTTAAACCTTCAAATAAAACAGGAAACTCTTTTCCAGGAATACCTACAAAATTTTTTCCTATCATCGCAGAAATACCAATTCCAAATATGGTAAGAGCCAAACCAGTAGCAACATGATTTGTGATCAATGTTTGAGTTAGGAATGCAAAAATAGTTGAAATTAAAACTCCAGCTAACATCGCTCCAAAAATTGCAATAATTAAACTTCCTGTAACAGTCATTAATGCGAAACCTGAAATAGCACCAATGATCATCATTCCTTCAACACCAAGGTTTAAAACTCCAGACCTTTCTGTAATCAGTTCACCACAAGACGCTAGGATCAAAGGAACAGCAGATGCCATTATTGATGCAATTATCAGTCCAATAAAATTTATATCGATGATCATTTTTTTGAACCTATAAATTTAATTTTGAAAAAAAGTAAATAATCTGATGCAAGAAGAAAAAATAAAATCATTCCTTGAAAAACCTGACCAGTATATTTAGGAATTTGCATAAATATTTGAGCTGTTTCAGCACCCAAATAAGTTATTGCAACAACTAGTGATGCAAAGATGATACCAACAGGATGTAAACGACCCAAAAACGCTACAATTATAGCAGTAAAACCGTAATCTGGAGAAATTTCTCTATGAAGCTGACCAATAGGTCCAGTTATTTCTCCAACTCCAGCTAAACCTGCGCAAGCACCACTTATTAAAAAAACGAGAATGATCATTTTTTTACCTTTGTATCCGGCATATTTTGCTGTCTTTAAACTAAAACCTGAAACTTTCATTTGGAACCCTAAATACGTTTTATAAAAAACAAACCAACTTATAACCACTGCAGCTAAAGCTAAAAATATTCCTGCGTGAATTCTTAGTCCTTCAAATAATAACGGAAGTTTAGCAGAGTCACTGAACTGTCTGGTTTCAGGAAAATTAAATCCCTCTGGATTGCTCCAAGGACCAACAACAAGATAGTCCAAAATTAATTTTGAAACATATACCAACATAAGACTTACTAATATTTCATTTGTATTAAAGTAAGTTTTTAAGATTGCGGGTATTGACGCATACATCATACCACCGATTGCACCAGCTAAAATCACTATTGGAAGAATATAAAAACCTTCTTGCTCATAAAACAATAATGCAACTCCTCCTGAAACTATCGCCCCAAAAGTTAATTGCCCTTCGGCTCCAATATTCCAGTTATTACTTTTAAAACAAAAAGATAAACCGATTGCAATTAAACAAAGAGGTGTAGCTTTTAATAGTAATTCACTGAAACCATATTTATCTGCAATTGGAACTATGAAAAAAAATTTAAGAGCTTCAAATGGTTTAAAACCTAAAATAAAAAAAATCAAACCTCCCGCTACTAATGTTAGAAAAATAGCTAACACGGGGGTAAAGAAAAAAATAGCTCTTGATGGTTGATCTCTTTTTACGATTTTAATCAATTTGCTCCTCCCATTAGTATCCCAAGTTTTTCAGAGGTAACTTCTTCAGCATTCATAATTTTTGACAATTTTCCTTTATGAATTACTGAAATTTTATCACTTAATTTTAATAACTCATCAGTGTCTGTAGATATTAATATAATTGATTTATTTTGTTCATTGATTTTAATCAATGTTTCGTGGATATAATTTATTGCTCCAACATCTAGACCCCAAGTTGGATTAAAACAAATTAATAAATCTGGAGAAGTTATTAATTCTCTTCCAATAATTAATTTTTGAAGATTACCTCCGGACAAAAATTGGCTTTTTAATTCAATGTTGTCCGTATTAACGTTAAAATCTGAAATTATTTTTTTGGAATGTTCTTTAATTTTGTTTTCGTTTATTAATCCATTATTAAAAAAATTTGATGATTTAAAATTGTTTAGAGCTACATTTTCAAAAATTTTCATTTGCGGAATTGCAGCCTGCTCAAGCCTATCCTCTGGAGAAAAAGCCATCAAATATTCTCTTCTTTCTTGAGGACTTAAATCTCCTATGTAATTATTATTAAATTCTATAGATTTCTTTTCCGAAATAATTTCACCACTTAATACTTGAAATAATTCACTTTGTCCGTTTCCTGATATACCAGCAATTCCTAAACACTCCCCTCGATTAACAGAAAAATTTATATCCATTAAATTTGTTTCAAAAGGATCTTCACTTGTAAAATTAAGATTAGTTATTTTAATTAACTGATCCGATGAAGCTTTTGCTTTTTTTTTCTTAATTGTTTTTAGGTTCTGACCCACCATTTTGTTAGCAAGTGACTCAATATTTTCGTTCTTTATTTCACTTACAGAAACTAACTTTCCTCTTCTCATTACAGCAACTTCATCACAAAGCTGCATAACTTCCTTTAGTTTGTGTGTAATATAAATAATTAAAATTCCTTCTTCTGAAAATTTTTTCAAAGATAAGAATAATTCACTCGTTTCTTGTTCTGTTAATACAGATGTTGGTTCATCCATAATTAAAACTTTTGGACTCCTTATTAGACATCTTATTATTTCCACTTTCTGTTTTTGACCTGCTGATAGATTTAGAACAGGAATATCAAGATCAATTGAAAAATTATATTTTTTCATTATTGTATCAATTTTTTCTCTTAAACTTTCCCTTTCTTCATCTGAGTCTATTATTAAGTTTTCAAATACAGACAAAGTTTCAAAAAGATTAAAATGCTGGAATACCATTCCGATATCATTTTTTTTTGCATCTAATGGCGAATTGAGCTTTAGATTATTTTCATTTAAATAAATGTTACCTTCGTCAGGAATGATGACGCCTGATAGAATTTTAACTAGTGTAGATTTTCCAGCACCATTTTCTCCAAGAAGAGCATAAATTTTACCACTATTAAATTCGAGTGAAACATTGTCGTTTGCAACACACCCAGGATAAATTTTAGTTACATTTGAAATTTTAAGGTTTGTATTCATTACTTAATTTAATGGTATAGAATTTTTATCCTTATTTTCCTGATATTGATTTGATAAAGTTTGATATTTTTTTTTAATTTCGTCTAATAGTTTTAAAATATTTTCTTTTTTTGAAGTGGGTAAATTTTCAATAAGTAAGTTTATATTTTGACTTTTCCAGTAAGAATTTTCTTTATTATATTCTCCATTATTAATTTTAAATACTTCTTTGAGTATATTTAAATCGTGCGGAATATAAAATTCCTCACTTGTAGTAGTATAAGGAAACAAATAATAAAAATTATCAAATCCAGAAAATGTGATTGCACTCAAACACATACTACAGGGCTCGTGTGAACTTAAGAACATGCAATCTTTTTCTTTTGGTCTTGTATTTGCATCTAACTCATAAAATTTTTTGAGAGTATGCATTTCTCCATGCCACAATGGATTTTCTATTTCATTGTTTGTTCCTGCAACTACAAGCGATAAATCTTCTTTTTTAATTATTGCGGCACCAAATACTTTACTACCTTTAGCAACACCTTTTTCAGTTAAGGGTAAAACCTCTTTTGAAAATATATTTAGTATCTTTTCTAGGGCTTTTTCATTCATATGCTTGAACCATCAAATAAAGAACACAATTGTTACTATAATTAAACTTAAAAGTAATAAGAAATAAATTATTTATACAACTTAAAAGTTAATAATTTATTTAACAAAAAATGTTAATTTAAACTTATGTCAAAACTTAAATCAGCAATAAGTCTTGTAATTGTATTAATTTTTTTTTCAGGGTGCCAAACCGTTAAAGATAAAACAGATGCTATTGTTGAAAAGGAAAATGAAAAATTAAGTAAATTTCTTGGAAAATCAGCTAGTGAACTTCAAATGGAACTTGGAAAACCAGACGAAGACTTTAAAAATGCTAAAGGCAATTTTGAGTTTGTTTATAATAGCAAAAAATATCTTGTTCCATGTGAACGTAGGTTTGAAATAAATTCAGAAAATATAGTTGTGGGTTTTGTTTCAAACGGTTGCTTTTAAAATTTATTAATCAAATAAATCTGCTCATTATAGGTTTTTTTCACTATCAAAAGTGGAGTTGTTCTAAACTAATCAGTTTTTTTATATTAATTCATAGCCAATAATGTAACGTCTATTTAGTTAACGACGGAGGTTATATGGCTTCAAGAAAAACAAAAGCGGGCTCTACAAACAGTCCAGATAAAAAACTTCCATTAAATAAATCCATACCTTTAGGAATTCAGCACGTACTAGCAATGTTTGCTGGTAATATAACTGTTCCTATTATTGTGGCTGGAGTTTTTGGTCAAACGCCTGAGCAAAAAATATTTTTGATTCAAATGGCTTTGTTTGTAGCGGGAGTTGCAACAATTATCCAAACTGTTGGATATAAAGAAATTGGTGCAAGACTTCCTATTGTTCAAGGAACAAGTTTTGCATTTATACCAATCATGCTACCATTTAAAGCAGCAGGATTAGGTGCGGTATTTACAGCTGCGTTCATTGGAGGAATTTTTCAAATTTTTATTGGAAAAGTTTTAAAACCAATAAGGCATCTATTTCCACCATTAGTCACTGGTATAGTTGTATTAATGATCGGATTTAGTTTGCTTAAAGTTGGTTTTATGTATGCTGGTGGAGGTGGATGGTTAATGAACAATAAACCTGAAATCTTTGCAAATGCAAATCATTTAACAGTTGCCGCTTCAGTGTTCATAGTTGCTATCTTTTTCAATCTTAGAGGAAAAGGAATGGCTTCTGCAGCCTCAATTTTAATTGGAATAGTAGCTGGCTTCATAGTTGCAGCAGCACTAGGAATGGTTAACTATGGCAAAATTGCATCTGCAGCATGGTTTGCATTTCCAATGCCACTTCAATATGGAATTGATTTTGTACCTGGTGCAATAATTCTAATGTTGTTTATGTCAGTTGTTACAACAATTGAAACAATTGGAGACATAAGTGCTACTACAATGGGTGGAGCCAAACGAGAGGCAACTGATAAAGAAATATCAGGTGGAATTATGGCAGATGGTGTGGGTACTGCATTTGGTGCAATATTTAACGCGATGCCAAACACATCCTATTCACAAAATGCTGGACTAGTTGCGTTTACAGGTGTGGTAAGTAGGCACGTTGGAACTATTGCAGGAATAGCCTTGGTTCTAATGGGATTATTTCCAAAATTAGGTGGAATAATCGCTGCAATGCCAGAGTCTGTGATTGGTGGAGCAGCAATCATTATGTTTGGTATGATTGTAGCTGCTGGTATTAAATTGATTTCAAGGGCAGAAATGGATCAAAGAAATTTATTAATCTTAGCTCTTTCTTTGTCTTTTGGAATTGGGATGTCATTGTTACCAGACTTTGTGAAAAATATTCCAGATTTTGGAATAAGTTTAAAACTACTATTAACAACTGGACTTATACCTGCTGGATTACTAGCATTTTTTTTAAATGCTATAATGGCAAAGAAATAATTAATTTAAACTTGTGGGGAGAAATCCCCACAAGCAAGGTTTAAGACTTATTTAATTTCAATAAGCTTCTTTTTTTTATGTTCTGGAATTATTCTTTCACAAGATATTGTTAAAAGACCATCTTTAAGTTCAGCACCATTAACTTTTACATCATCAGCAATAGTGAATGATCTTGCAAATTGTCTTTGAGAAATACCTTTATGAATAATTTCTCCATTAACATCACTGTCCTCAGACTTATTAACTTGTTTTGTTCTTACTGTTAATAAATTGTCCTCGAACTCAACCTCAACGTCTTTTTTGCTAAAGCCAGCCAATGCTACTTCAATTGCATAGTTGTCTTTACCTGTCTTTCGGATGTTGTATGGTGGATAATTTGACTGCATCGTCAAATTCCCATTTCCCAACATATTTTCAAATTGGTCGAACATGTCATCAAAACCAATTGAAAAAGGTCTAAGTGAGTTAAATATAGATAGATCCTTACTTGTCATAATATCCTCCTTTGTTAAGCAAGTTTATTTATGTAAGCCCCATTAGGCGACTTACTAAGTTTATATGGGAATTATTTTGTTTTTTTCAAGATTTAAAGTGTACTAAAGTTTATTTGAAATTTTTAATGCAAATGCATAATCAATCGCAATTTCTTCTATTGCGCCATCTCTTCCAGATTTTCCACCATGACCAGCATTCATTTCGGTTTTTAAAAGAAGTAAATTATTATCTGTTTTATAGTCTCTGAGTTTTGCAGTGAATTTTGCAGGTTCGTCAAATAAAACTCTATTATCACTTAAACTTGTTGTAATAAAAATATGTGGATAATCCATTTTTTTAATATTGTTGTAGGGCGCATATGAAAAAATATAATCAAAGTGTTCTTTATTCTCTTTTGCATTTCCAAATTCGTCAAATTCTCCCACAGTTAAAGGTAAAGAATGATCAAGATTTGTTGTTAGAGAATCCACAAAAGGAACAGCCATTATAATTCCTAAAAATAATTCAGGAGATTGATTGACTACAGCTCCCATTAATAATCCTCCAGCTGATCCACCCATTCCAATAATATTTCCTTTTGAAGTATAATTCTTTTCGATCAAATATTTTGCTGCGTATATATAATCTTCAAAAGTATTTTTTTTGTTAGTTAATTTTCCCTCTTTCCACCACTTCATACCTTTTTCCATACCACCTCTAATATGGGCTGTGGCCCAAATTATACCTCTATTGATAAGACTTAATCTTGTAGAAGAAAAACTTGGGGATATAGAATTTCCATAAGACCCGTATCCATACAATAAAACATTTGCTGAACCATCAATTTTTGTTTTTTTGTGTCTAGTAATTGTTAATGGAACCATTCTTCCGTCATAAGATTTAAATTCAACTCTCTCAACAATATAGTCATCTTTGTTATGACCAGATGGGATCTCTTGTTCTTTAACAAGTTCTTTAGATTTTGTTGCTAAATTATATTTAAATACTCTAGAAGGAGTTTTAGGTGATGAATATTCCAGATGAACTTCATCAGTATTTCTATCTTTTTGAGTTAAGCTTACTCCAGGTACATAAACAGTTTCATCTGAAAAAATTAATTCTTCTTCTATATTTGTAGAAATATTTTTGACAAATAATTTATCTAGTGCATCTGATGTTTCACCACGAATAATCCAATTTTTAAGAAATGTTAATCCACCAATTAAAACTTCATCTTTTGCTGGAATGTATTTTTTCCAATTTTGATTTTCTAAATTGTCACAAATATCAATTTTAAAGTCCTCAGCATCTTTATTTGTATGATTATAAAATTTACCATCCCATGAATTAACAGAATACAGAACACCTCTTTCTCTTTTAATAATAAGTTTTGGAGATGGATTTAATTCATCTGATTTAAAGTAATATTGCTCTGAAGTATTATGATCAGAAGTATTTATAAAAAAATATTTTTCATCTGAGCTTTTTCCAATTCCTACTGTAAAAGCCTCGCTTTTCTCCTCAAATATTAATTCATCTTTGCCCTCAAAATCACCTATTCTGTGCTTGTATATTGTTCTTGCTCTATGATTTTCATCAAGTTTAGAATAAAAAATGTATTTATCATCTAAACTAAATGTTATTCCCCCCGATGTTTCTGCAATTTCTTTTGAAATAATTTTGTTTGTTTTTATATCTTTTAAATAAATTGTATAATATTCAGATCCTTTAAGATCTAGAGAGTATCCAAGATATTTATCATTGTTACTTACTTCTAAATCTCCAACCCCAAAATATTCAGTTTTAAGTTTTTCTTTTTCTTTATCTCCATTCCATATTTCCTCAATATTTTCTGAACCAATTTTTTTTCTAAGTTTTATGGAATAATTTCCTTTTTTTGTAGTTTTTGTCCAATACTCATAGGTATGATCTTTATAGGGCAAAGATTCGTCATCTAATTTAATTCTTCCTTTAATTTCATCAAATAATTTTTTCTGGATATCTTTTGTGTCTTTAAGATGATGTTCCGTATAAGCATTTTCATCTTCTAAATATTGTTTGACTTCAGGATCTAACTTATTTTTATCTTTGAGAACTTCCAAAATATTATCTTGATGAATCCAGCTATAATTGTCTTCCCAATCAATATTGTGACAAGTTTTTATCTCTAGTTTTTTTTTAAGTTGTGGTAATTTCATTTAAGTAGGAAATATATGAATATTATTATTTATCTAGTTGTAATATTAGTCATTTTATATTTTTTATTGAGATGGTGGTCAAATATTTCTCCAAAAAAAATGTCAAAAGGAGTGAGGCTGGTAACAATTTTATTATTGGCCTTATTAGCTGTTTTATTTGCAATTGCGGGAAAATTTTTACTTACATTGCCATTAACTCTTGCAAGTCTCGCTTTGGTCAAACTTAAAGGTTTGTCGCTGATCCAATTACTTTCTCTTTATAGACTTATTCAAACTTTAAGAAATTCTGGAAGATTTTCTTTTAACCAGCATCAAAATAATAACTCTTCTACATTATCAATATCTGAAGCATATAAGATTTTAAATTTAGATATTAATAAAAAACCAACTAAAGAGATAGTGAATAAAGCTTACCAAAAAATCCAAAAAAAAATTCATCCTGACATTTCTCCAGAGACCTCAAGATTATCAGCCATAGTTAATGAAGCCAAAGAAATTGTTCTTAAAGATATTTCTTAATTAATTATTGATATTAGTTTTTCATAAATTTTATCTGGATTAATTTTATCTTTACCGAGTGTATTGTGAGAAACTGTTTTTTCTCCATCAGGAATTATTGGATACATATTTGTGCTGTAAGAACCATAAATTAATGGTGTATCAGCCATTAATGTAATTGTTTTGACTCCTAATGCTGATGATAAATGTGAAAAACTTGTATCATTGCAGATTGCAACATTACAATTTTTAATAATAGGCAACGTTTCTTTTATATTAAGATTATCTAAGGTAACACATTTTTCTTTAAATTTTGTATTATATAATTCTGTTAAAATCTTTTGTTCATCGTCATTTTTGCCTGTTGCTAAAAAAAATCTACATTTTTTAAAAGTTTCTAATTTTTTCATTACTTTTAAAAAAGTTTTTGAGGGTATTCTTTTAGTTGGACCTGAACCGCCAATACCCAACAAAACATTTAGTTCATCATTATTTATATTATATTTAAGAACTGATTCTTGAACTAGATCATTATCAATTTGGATTTCTGGATTATCATTAGTTTCAATATCTAAATATTTTTTAATAATAGCTTTAGCTGGCTCTGTAATGTGTTGATTTTGTTTTTCAAATAATGGGTATTGAAATATTTCTTTAATACCTGCTAATCTACAAATTAAGTTATATCTCAAAGAAGAATTGAATATAAAAACCTTATTGAAATTATATGTTTTTATATCACTTGCTAATTTGAAAAATCCTTTTAAACCATCATGCTTTTGATTTATTTTGTTGTCTCTTTCCAAGTGAATTATTTCATCAATGTAATTTGTATAACCTAAAAATTCATTAGCTTTTGAATTTTGTTTTACAAGTAAACTTACAGGAACCTGAAATTTTTTTGAAATGGCTTTTATAAAAGGTAGGAAAATTACTGTATCACCTATACCCATCTTGCTTTGAATAGCTAATATTTTCATGTTTAATTTATAAACTTTACTAATTAATATTTTTATATAAATTTTTACTATGAGTAAAATTAAAGGCATTTATGCGGCTTCAATGTCGATCTTAAATGATGATTTGACGCTTGATATAAAAAAAACCATTTTGCACGCAGAAATGGTTATTGATAACGGTTGTCATGGAGTGGCTATATTTGGTAGCACTGGACAGGCCCAACTCATACCTGTTTATGAAAAAATTAATTTGTTAAATCATCTGACTTCAAGCAAACATAAAGAAAAGTATATTATTGGCACTGGTTTAAATTCTTTAGGTGAAACAATTAATTTGATGAGAGTTTCTAAATCTTTAGGATTTAATAGATTTTTAATTATGCCACCTGCTTATTACAAATATGGAGATAAAGAGGTAATAGAATTTTATAGTAAAATAGTAGATGTAATTTCTGATTGTGAAATAGTACTATATAATTTTGAAAAACTATGTGGTTATAAATTCAGTATAGAGTGTGTTGAAGAGTTAGTAAATAAATATCCAAAAAATATAATTGGAGTAAAAGATAGTTCCTATAATCTTTTTGAAAACTTAAAAATTGATAATTTTTCAGTTTTACCTGGATCAGAAACTAAATTATTTAAAGGACTTCAATTAGGTTGTTCTGGAATTATTACAGCAACATGCAATGCTACTTCTACACTGGCAAGAAAAGTTTATGATGATTTTAATGATGGAAACGAACAGACAGTAAATCAAAATCTTTGTGATGTAAGAGCAGAATTTGAAAAACATAATTTGATTTCAAGTTTACATACTTACTTTAGTAAAAAAGAAATATATTATAAAAATCTTTTGCCACCACTAAGTATTTTAAACTCTAAAGAGGCATCTGATTTAATAACAAATTTAGAGAAATTAAATTTTTCATTAAATAATACTAAGGCAGCTTAGATGCAATTAGCTAGATTTTTAAATAATGTTTTTAAAAAAGATGGATTTATCTTAATTGATGCTAATTCTAAAAGTTATATTATTGGTAATCCAATAAGTGAAAATCCTATTAAACTGAAAATATTAAATAAAAACCTTCATTATAAATTATTATTTCATCCTGATTTATATTTTGGTGAAGCTTACACTGATGGAGAAATAATTATAGAAAATGGAACATTGACAGATTTTTTAGATCTTTCTTTAATGAATTTTGGTAGAGGTGAGATAAATTTTTTTAGTTCTTTAATCAATAAGTTAAGAGGTTCTTATAGATATTTCACTAATTTTAATTTTATAAAAAAATCTAAGATGAACGTTTCACATCATTATGATATTTCTGATGATCTTTATGATTTGTTTTTAGATCGCAAAAGACAGTATTCATGTGCATACTTTAAAAACGAAACAGATACACTTGAAACAGCACAAAATAATAAAATCCAACATATAATAAAAAAACTTAATATAAAACCAAATCAAAAAGTCTTAGATATCGGATGTGGATGGGGATCTTTAGCAATTGATATAGCAAAAAGTACAAATTGCGAAGTTACGGGAATTACTCTTTCTGAAAATCAATTTGATTATTGTAAAAAAAGAGCAAAAGAACTTAATTTAGAAAATCAATTAAATTTTAAATTAATTGATTATAGAGAGCTGAATGAAAAATTTGATAGAATAGTAAGTGTTGGAATGTTTGAGCATGTAGGAAGAAAATTTTATAGAAAATTTTTTTCACAAGTCGAAAAACTTTTGAAAGATGATGGTGTATCTTTAATTCATACAATAGGATCAGTGAACCCCCCAAGAGACCCACATCCCTGGATCACAAAATATATTTTTCCTGGTGGATATACTCCAAGTTTGAGTGAGGTAAGCCCCCATATCGAAAAGTCTGGATTAATTGTTGCAGATATTGAGGTTTTAAGGCTTCATTACATGCACACTTTAAGACATTGGAAAGAAAATTGTCTAAAAAACAAAGAAAAAATAATTCAAATGTTTGATGAAAGGTTTTTTAGAATGTGGGAATTTTATCTTGCAGGTTGTGAGATGGCATTTAAATGGGGTGATCAAGTTGTATATCAATTTCAATTAACAAAAAATTATTCCTCAACACCGGTTACAAGAGACTATATTTATCAATAAATTATTGATAGATATAAATTTCCTTAAATGAAAAAAAAGAAAAAAAGAACAAAAAAAAATTTTTCTAAAAATAAAAAAAAACTTAAAAAAGCTTTAAATAGAGGTAAGAAAAGAAATATTAAAAAAGTAAAAGTAAAACCAAAAAAAACTTTTAAAAAAAGAAAAGTTAAAAAATATAAAAAAATAATAAAAAAATATAAATCTATTGAATCAAAACAGTCAAATTTTCTTTTAAAGGTAGTTAATTTTCAAAATTCTATAAAACCTGAATTAAAGTTTAAATTTAATTTTGGTTTTGAAAAATATGTCCAAGCATTTTTTGATAAAATAGCAGAGACAATTTCACAGTATAAAATTTTAAAAAAAGATGAAGCAAGAAGATTAAAAATAGAAAAACAAGAAAAAGAAAGGTTAGAAAAGATTGAAATTGCAAAAGAAAAGAAAAAAGAGGCTGAATTAAAAGTTAAATTAAAAGAACAAGCTTTAAAAGATGAAATTAAATTAGAAAAACAAAGAACAAAAGAAATAAAACTATTCTTAAGAAAAGAACAAGCTCTTTTAAGAATTGAGCAAGCAGAAAAACAAAAACAATTTTTACAACAATTAAAATTAGATAAGCAAATTGAAAAGTTTAGAGTTAGAGAGGTTAAAGAATTAGAGAAATTGGAAAAAATTTCCTTAAGAGAAAAGAGAGATGATTATGCTGGCTTACAACAAAGAATAGAAAAATTAAAAGAAAAATATCGAATTATTAGAGATCAAAAAATTAGAGAAAGAGTAGAGGCTTTAGGAGTTAAAATTCAAGGAGATGAAGATAGAGAAACACTTTTACAAAAGGAAAAAGAATATACTCTAGCTAGGCAGAAAATTGAGTTTGCTCTCGAAAGTTTTTATAGAAGTGCTAGCAGTTTAGTGTTTCAACTAAATAAAAGACACATAACCAGACATATGTCTATCTTTAGATGTATAGACAGAAGATTTGAAACAGGAGAAATATTTGTTAAATGGGATGAAGCCTCAGATGATGAGTGGCTTCTATTAATTTATATAAAAAACAATTCACCAGACGAAGGAATAGTTATTGAAGACAAAACCAATCCGGAAAAAAATATTTCTCATGAGTTTAAAAATAATGAAATATTTAAAGCCTCAGATACTATGGTCGATGCTCTTACGCAGTTAATTGCAAGAAAAAGAGCCAAAAATATCAATTAAATTATCATATATAATTAAGTATCATTAAGAATGTTACTTTCTTCAATATTAATGATTATTTTGTATCTTGTATTAAAATATGTTCTTGCATGGATAAGATATTTTAACAGCCTCGACTCTAGATTAGGTCAATCTACATGGCGATGGAGTTATGATTATCCCGTAGTTGGCGAAAGGGATATTTCAGATCTAGATGACAAAACTTTTGTTAGGCTAAGGAGAAAAAGAAATAGAGTTATAACTCTTATGTATTCAATTTTATTAATTATGTTTTTATTATCTATGTCTTTACTTAGTGAATTTTTAATATTTTTTTTAAATTAGTTTTTTAAGTTGTTTTTTATTTTTTAAATATAAAAAAAAGGCAATTATCTCATACCCACATTTAAAGATTGTGAAAATTATTGGTAATTTAAAAAATTTATATAAAAATTTATATTTTGGAATTTTTTTCCAAACATAAAGAAATGCTTCTGCACCCTGAATAATTTTACCATTCTCCTTAACATGTAATCTTCTTAACAATTCTTTATCATTTCTCGATGTTTCTTTTTCTGCATCTGAGTTATTTGTTATATCTATCCAGTCAATATCTTTGATATCCTCTTTTTTATATAAGTTAATTTCTGATCTACAGATTTTACAAGAGTTATTAAAAAATACTTTCATTTAACAATAATTAACTATTAGTAATAAATTGTACATGCGTAAAATGATCAGTTGAAAATTATCAACAAACCATTATTTAAGATTAATGAGTAATTTCTTTAACAAATCTGATTTAACAAGACAAGATGCAGATAAAATAGTATCTGATACACTAAATAATTGTGACGATGGTGAGCTTTATTTAGAGGAGTCTAAATCAGAGTCAATTTTGTTAGATGACAATAAAATAAAAAGTTCAAACTATAGTTCTGATTTAGGATTTGGTTTTAGAGCTATTTCAAACGAGGTTGTTGCTTATTCGTATTCAAACGAAATATCAAAAGATTCACTGAAAAATTCTTCAGAAAATCTTAAATCAACTTTAAAATCAATTAAAGGCACATATAATCATGAAATTCCAAAATCTAATAAAAAATTTTATAAAGATATAAATCCAATTGAACAAAAAACTTTAGATTCAAAATTAGAAGTATTAAATAAAGTAAATGAATTTTTAAGAAAAAAAGATGGATCAGTAAAACAAGTAACAGCTAGTTTTGCTGGTGAGCAAAAATCAATAGAAATTATTCGATCAGGTGGAGAGTCGCTTACTGATGTGCGTCCGTTAATTAGATTTAACGTCACAGTAATGTTAGAAAAAAATGGAAGAAAAGAAACAGGTGTATATGGAATTGGTGGCAGGCAATCCTATGATGATTATTTAAAAAATGACAATTGGAAAAATGTTTGTGAAGAGGCTTTTAGAATAGCATCAGTAAATTTAGAGAGTAAACCAGCACCTGCTGGTGAGATGAAAGTAGTGCTAGGACCTGGTTGGCCTGCCATCTTAATTCATGAAGCAATTGGTCATGGTCTAGAAGGGGACTTTAATAGAAAAAAAACATCAGCATTTCATAATCTTATGGGAGAAAAAGTTGCAAGTGATGGAGTAACAATTGTAGATGATGGTACGATAGATAATAGAAGAGGCAGTTTAACAATCGATGATGAGGGTACACCGACCGAGCGAACAGTTTTAATTGAAAATGGTATTCTTAAAAATTTTATGCAAGACAGGCACAATGCAAGATTAATGAATACAAGATCTACAGGATCTGGAAGAAGAGAAAATTATAGACATATTGTTTTGCCAAGAATGAGAAATACAATGATGTTAAGTGGCAATCAAACTCAAGATGAAATGATCAAATCTGTTGATAAAGGAATTTTTGCAGTAAGTTTTGGAGGTGGCCAGGTAGATATTACATCTGGAAAATTTGTATTTAATTGTACAGAGGCTTACGAAATAAATAATGGTAAAATTGGATCTCCGATTAAAGGCGCAACACTAATTGGTGATGGACCATCAATACTAAAGGAAGTATCGATGGTAGGAAATGATATGATGTTAGATCCAGGAATAGGAACTTGTGGAAAAGCAGGACAAGGAGTTCCTGTGGGAGTCGCTCAACCTTCAATTTTAATTAATAAAATGACAGTTGGTGGAACAAAACTTTAAAAAAATATGGTTAAGGATCAGGAATTTTTAATATCTAAAGCTTCATATTGTTTAGATTTGGCAAAGAAAATGGGAGCAACTGATGCAAGTGTTACAGTTGGTCACTCAATTTCAGAGACAGTTAATTTTAGAAATAAATCCCTAGAAGCCTCAGACAGATCAGATGGATTGGGGTTAAGTATAGAAACTTATTTAGGTAAAAAAAGATCATCAATTTCATCATCAAATTTACTAGATGAAAATATAAAAACTTTAATTGAAAAGTGCTTTGAAACAACAAAAATTACACCTGAAGATGAATTTAATTCTTTGCCTGATAAAAATTTATTAGCCAAACAAATTAGTAGCCTTAATTTGTATGATGAAACAAGATTCGAAAATGATAAAAAAATAAAATATTTAAAAGATTTAGAGGAATCTGCATCGTCAGACAATCAAATTATAAATACAGAATCTAGTTTCACTGAAAATAAATCAAATTTTATATTAGCTAACAGTGATGGTTTTTGTGACGGTTATAAAACTTCTTCTTTCACTGCTTCTTGTGTAACAGTTGCAAAAGATGAAAATAGCATGGAAAGAGACTACGAATTTTCTAGCAAACGTCATTTGTCTGATATTAAACAAGCAACAGATCTTGGAAATAAAGCTGCAAAGCAAACTATTAGTAAATTGAGCCCTAAAAAAATTGGAAGTGAGAAGATCAGCATAATTTTTGATAAAAGAATTTCAAAGGGAATGTTAAGTGCTTTTGCAAGTGCAATATCTGCCTCTGCAATTGCAAGAGGCACCTCATTTTTAAAGGATAAAATTGATCAACAAGTATTTGCTAATTCAATAAATGTAATTGATAAACCAGATATAATAAAAGGAATGGGTTCACAAAATTTTGATTCAGAAGGTGTAAATTCCAATACATTACAACTTATAGAGAATGGAATACTTAAAAATTATCTTGTGGATACTTACAATGGAAAAAAATTAAATTTAAAATCAAATGGAAGAAGTGGTGGAACTACTAATTTATATTTTGAAAAAGGAAATATAAGCTACGAAGATCTTATGAAAAAAAATTCAAGAAGTCTTTATATTACCGAAACTATCGGTCATGGATCTAACCTTGTAACAGGAGATTATTCTGTTGGTGCCACTGGTTTTTTAGTTGAAGATGGAGAATTTAAATTTCCTGTAAATGAAATAACAATTGCTGGTAATTTTAAGGATATGTTCAAAAATATAATTTTAGCTAATGATTTAGAATTCGAATATTCAGTCAATTCACCAACTATGATGATACAAGGTATGACTGTCGCAGGAAAATGAGCAGTTATTGTGTAATTGGCTCTGGAATTTCAGGAGCAACAATAGCTAATTTGTTAAGTAAAAAAAATTCTGTACATATTTATGATAAAGCTCGAGGTCCAGGTGGCAGATCTTCTTTTAAAAGATTAAATAATTCAAAAGGATTTG
>CACAVT010000007.1 GCA_902536005.1 uncultured Pelagibacteraceae bacterium | reverse complement strand
TGAGAATGAGAGAAATATTCTTTCGAATTTTAGCTACAAAGAAAATATAGCTTACATACATACAGATCAGCGCGCCATGCCAAAAAATAAAAAAGCTTGGTCTTCTTGGAATTCATCAATAGATGACAAGAATTTAGAGAAAAATTCAATAACCTACTGGTTAAATTTATTGCAAAATTTAAAGTGTGATGAAAATATTTTCTTAACACTAAATCCTTACTTCAATATTGATGAGAAAAAAATATTGAAAAAAGTAAAATTTACACATCCATATTACGATCAAAAAGCATTAGATGCTCAATCAGAGCTTATTAAAATACAAAATCAAAAAGATTTACTTTTTTGTGGCAGTTATTTTGGTTACGGATTTCATGAAGATGGAATAAAATCATCTCTTGAAATGCTGAAAAACCTTAATGATTAGTTCTTGTATATATAATGGAAACGTAATCCATAAGAGATTTAAACCAAAAGAACATTTTTTTAAATATAAAGTATTTTCACTTTTCATTGATCTATCAGAGTTAAATGAGCTTAATAATAAATTAAAATTTTTTTCATTAAATAAATTTAATCTTATTAGTTTTTACGAAAAAGATCATGGTGACCGTGATGGGTCATCTCTTTTTGAGTGGGTAAAAAAAAATCTAATTAATAACGAAATCAGTACAGACAACATAAAAGTTAAACTTTTATGCTATCCAAGAATATTTGGTTATGTTTTTAATCCACTAAGTATTTTTTTTGTATACGATAATAATGATAATTTAATTTCTATATTATATGAGGTTAAAAATACATTTGGTGAGCAACACACATATGTTTTTAAAGTTGAGGGACAAAATAAATTAATTCAAAATAATTGCTCAAAAAAATTTCATGTTTCACCATTCATTGAAATGGATTGTAATTATTTTTTTAGAATATTAAATCCAGACCAGAAGTTGTCAGTTGTAATTGATCAATATGATCAAGAAGGAAAAATTCTTTTTGCATCTCAAGATGGTGAAAGATCTGCTTTGACAAGTAAAAACTTAATGAATTCTTATCTTAAACACCCTTTAATGACATTTAAAATTATCTCTGCGATACATTTTGAAGCGTTTAAATTGTGGTTTAAAGGAATTAAATTAATTAAGAAAAAATTTAAAATTAAAAATAATATAACAGTAGAAAATTAATGTTTTTAAATAACACTGCAGATAAATTAGTATTTAAATTTCTTAATAAAATAAATTATGGTTATCTAGAGCTTACTACACATGACGGAAAAGTTTTAAAGTTTGGAAATCCAAATGAAAAATTGCATGCAAATATTTCAATCAAAAAACCAGATTTTAATTATAATTTAATTAGAGGTGGTAGTATTGGATTTGCTGAGAGCTACATGAGAGGTGAATTTGAAACTAATAACTTATCAAATTTAATCGAATTAACTGCAAGAAATATAGAAGTAATACATAAATTCTCAGGCCTTCTTGATTTTCCAATAATTAATTTTGTAAAAAATAAAATTATTAAAAATACAAAAAGTAGAAGCAAAGAAAATATTGCTAGACATTATGATCTAGGTAATGATTTTTTTTCTCTTTGGTTAGACGACACACTTACATACTCTAGCGCTATTTTTGATGATAAATCAAAAAATCTATCTGATGCTCAAAATAACAAATATCAAAAATTAATTGATCTAATTAAACCAAACAATGGTGACAAAATTTTAGAAATAGGATGTGGTTGGGGAGGTTTTGCTGAGTATCTAGGTAAAAAATACGATGTTAAACTAGACTGTATTACAATATCAAAAAAACAATTTGAATACGCAAAAGAAAGAATTTTTAATTGTGGTTTAAACGAAAAAGTAAATATTGAAATAAAAGATTACAGAGATCTTAAAGGCAAATACAATTCAATTGCTTCTATAGAGATGATTGAGGCAGTTGGTCAAAATTATTTAGAGGGTTATTTTAAAACTATTAAAAATAACTTATCTGGTGGTGGTAAAGCAGCTATTCAAGCAATTACTATCGATGATAAGTTGTTTGATAGATATAAAAACAAACAAGATTTTATTCAAAAATATATTTTTCCAGGTGGTTTTTTGCCAAATAAAAATAGCATTAATCGATACGTTTCTGACAATGGTTTAACTGTTAATTCATATATTTCTTACGCTGATCATTATGCAAATACATTGGCTATATGGAGAAATGAGTTTTTAAAAAAATGGGATTTAATAAAAAATCAAGGTTTTGACTCAACATTTAAAAGAATGTGGGAGTTTTACCTTTCTTATTGTGAAGCAGGATTTAAGTCAAAAAATATAGATCTAATTCAGTTTTCAATGCAAAATAAATAAAATAATGGAGATATTTATGCGACATATAAAAATTATTAAGCCAATTTCGTTGATAATTTTATTATTCTTAATTACAAGTTGCTCGAATAATAGCGCTATGAAACCAGAAGATTTTAAAAATAAAGAACCGAGATTAATCATTGAAGAATATTTATCTGGAAATGTTAAGGCTTGGGGTGTTTTACAAAATAGATCAGGAAAAGTTACAAGACAATTTTCTGCAGACTTAAATGGAACTTGGGATGGAAAGCAGCTAATTCTTAAAGAAAAATTTAATTGGGATGATGGTGAAGTTCAAGACCGAGAATGGAAAATAAATAAAATTGATGAAAACAATTATGAAGGGACAGCAGGTGATGTTGTTGGTAAAGCGAAAGGTTATTCTTATGGACCTGCATTTAAATTTGAATATGTTTTATTAGTTCCAGTCAAAGGTAAAGAGATAAAAATCACTTTTGATGATTGGATTTTTAAACAAGATGATAGGGTTGCAATAAATAGAGCAACCATGACTAAGTTTGGTTTTAAAGTAGCTGAGCTTACAGTTGTGTTTGTAAAGGATTAACGATTTACGTACTTAGAAATTAAGTAATTATAGATTTTGTTTGGCAGTATTTGAATTATTTTATAGATTAATTTTATTTGATTAGGAAAAATTATTTCAAAATTATTTTTCTTAGTTAATCCATTAAAAATTTCATCTGCTGCATATTCTGTAGACTTTAAAAAAGGCATTTTAAACTCATTTTTATCTGTCAGAGCTGTTTTAATAAATCCAGGAGTTATTAGTGTAACTTTGATATTAAATTTTTTGAAATCAAAATAAATTCCTTGAGTGAAATTATTAAGTGCAGCTTTAGAGGGGGTATATCCCGATGATTTTGGAAGACCTCTATAACCAACTGGCGATGAAACAATTGCAACATGACCGTTTTGTTTGGTTTTATAATATTTTTCAACCGCACTTACACAATTAATTACTCCAATAAAGTTTACCTCCATAACATGTCTGATATTTTCTACTATTAATTCTTTCTCAGATTTTCTTTCATAAGTTCCTGAGCTAAACAAACATAGGTCAATATTTTCATGATCATTGATTATTTTACTAAATACTTCTTTAGTTTGAGTCATATCTGTAACATCTAAAGGATATGAAAAAATATTTTCATTTTTTGAAAGTTCATTTAATAATTCAGCTCTTCTAGCTGAAATAAGAACCTTCCATCCTTCATCAGCAAATTTAATTGCAGTTGCTTTCCCAATGCCACTACTAGCTCCTGTAATCCAAATAGTTTTTTTACTCATTTTTTGTTATGTATATATTTAATATGCTTAAAAACAAATTTTTAACATTTCTGTTGTTTCTTGCTATTACATTCTCTGCCTCATTCATTGGAGGTTTGTCTACAATTTCATTTAAAGAACCTTGGTACTCACTATTAAATAAACCAACTTTTAATCCTCCAGATTGGATATTTGGTCCTGTTTGGACATCTCTTTATTTAATGATGACTTTCTCTATATGGCTTTATTGGCATACTAAAAATAGAGATATGAATACTGTTTATATTTACTTCATTCATTTAATTTTCAATACAACTTGGAGTGTAGTTTTTTTTGTTTTTCATAATATGGTCTTGGCTTTATTAGTTTTAATCATTCTAATAGCATTGATAATTAACTTAATTTTAAGGTTTAAACGCGTCAAGATGTTGAGCGCCTACTTAATGATTCCATATTTACTTTGGTGTAGCTTTGCACTAATTCTGAATACAAGCTTAATTATGTTAAATTAAATATGGATGATGTTGTAGTAATTGGTGGTGGAATAATAGGGGCGGCTACTGCTTATTTTTTATCCAAAGAAGGTAGAAAAGTAAAAGTTATTGAAAGAGATCCTACTTACAAAACTGCTTCATTCCCATTATCTCTAGGTGGTTTTAGAAGACAATTTTTCCAAAAAGAAAATATTTTATTAGGAAAATTTGCAAGAGAATTTATTTTTCAAATACCAGAATTATTAAAAACAGAAAAAAATCCTAACCCTACAGCTAGTATGGTAACCAATGGATATCTTTTAATGTTTGGTTCCGAACATGCTGAAGAACAATATAGAGCATTAGAAAATCATAAAGAATGTGATGCAGGAACAAAAAATATTAAAGGGTCAGAATTATCTAAGGTTTTCCCTTATGTGAATAGTGAAGGGATTGAGACAGCAACTTATACAGATAATCAAAGCGAAGGATGGATTGATCCATTTATGTTTCATAGCGCTCTTAAAAGCAAAGCAATAGAGCTTGGAGCAGAATTTATTAAAGGTGAAGTAAAAAGTATTTCTGAAATAAATGCTAAAACGATTGTTTCTGCAGCTGGTTGCTGGACAAAGGAATTGTTAGAAGATATTCCTGTTGTTCCTCAAAAGCATACCGTGTTTAGAGTTAAATGCCCAACATATATAAAAGAGATGCCACTAAGTGGAGACTTAACAACGGGTGTTTATTGGAGACCAGAAGGAGGAGAATATTTAGCAGGATCACCTATTTCTGTATTTGATGCAGATGATTTGGAACCAGCTTGGAATGATTTTGAGGAATTAGTTTGGCCGGCTCTTGCAAAGAGAATACCTGCATTTGAAGAATTAAAGTTAACTGGTGGATGGGCAGGTTATTATGATTGTAATAGATTAGATAACAATGCAGTTGTTGGTAAGCATCCAAAATATGACAATGTTTACATGGCTTCTGGATTTACAGGCCGAGGATTAATGCAGGCACCAGGTATTGGTAGAGCCTTAACTGAATTAATTACAACAGGATCATACCAAACAATTGATATAAGTGATTTTGCAGTTGAGAGAGTTTTAGGTAAAACTGCTAGGCCAGAGCCCTACGTTCTATAATTTAAGTTCCACAAAAAGTTTGATATTTTTCATTGCTCAATGGAGCAGGCTTTTGATATTCTTCAATATTATTCTGATTGTCATAAGGATTTTTTAAAATAGCTAATAATTTTTTCATTTTATCTAAACTTCCTTTGTCTGCTTCAGCTAAAGCTTCCTCTACTTTATGATTTCTAGGAATAACAGTTGGATTATTTATTTTCATAAGTTTAGTTTGTTTTTCCTTAGTTGAATTATTTAACTCAGATCTTTTTTTCCAATTATTTTTCCAATTTATAAAATCATTATTTTTGTAAATTTCATCTAAATTGACATCCATTAGATTACAAAAAGTATTTGTGTAATCTGCTTTATTTTTTTCCATCCAATTAAACAAATCATTAATTAATTTTTTATCATTTTTATCCTCACCAAATAGACCAAGCTTATCTCTCATCATATTTAACCACTTATCTTCATAAATATTTTGGAAATTATCTATTAAATCTGAAGCTAATTTTATTGCAGTATCTTCATCTTTATCAATTAGAGGGATCAAACATTCGGCAAATCTTGCTAAATTCCACTTTGTAATTGGTGGTTGATTAGAAAAGGCATATCTTCCAAATTTATCGATTGAGCTAAATACAGTTTTTGGATCATAATGATCCATAAATGCACAAGGACCGTAATCAATAGTTTCACCTGAAATTGCCATATTATCAGTATTCATAACCCCATGAATAAATCCAACACGCATCCAGTTAACTACTAGCTGGCATTGCTTTTCCATTACAAGATTTAACAAGTCTAATGCTATTGAATTTGATGTTTTGATTTCTGGATAATGTCTATTTACTGTGTAGTCGACTAAAGTATTTAAATTTTCAATGTTTTGAGTTGCAGCAATATATTGAAACGTTCCAACTCGAAGATGACTTAATGCAACTCTTGTTAATATAGCGCCCTGTAAAAGATTTTCTCTTACAACTTTTTCTCCAGTTTTAACAACAGCAAGACTTCTAGTAGTTGGAATATTTAATGAATGTATTGCTTCACTGATAATATATTCTCTAAGCATAGGACCTAGAGCTGCTCTTCCATCACCACCCCTAGAAAAAGAAGTTCTTCCTGAACCTTTAAACTGAATGTCAAAACGATTATCATTGTTTACTAAATGCTCACCCAATAAAACTGCTCTACCATCTCCCAACATAGTAAAGTGTCCAAATTGATGACCTGCATATGCTTGCGCAATGGTATCAGTTTCTTCCGGTATGGAGTTACCAGAAAATATTTCTGATAATTTTTTTTTATCTGTTTTTGAAAAATCTAAATTTAAAGTAGATGCTAGTTCATCATTTAAAATTACTAATTCAGGATCATGAACAGGAGTTGGTTTAATATTTTCTTTAAAAGTATTTGATAACTTTGAATATGTATTATCAAAATGCCAACCAATGGTCATTTTAATTAACTAACTTCAGCTTGATTTTCTTTTGGTTTAACTTCTGTTTTAAATTGATTAGAGATTTTTTGTACTTCAACAGAAGATACTTTGTATTCTGCACACATTGTTTCTTCATCTTTACCGTGGCCTGTAACCATATTAACCATATGCTCAGGGAAATGGAATGTAGTAAACACTATTCCTTCTTTAACTTTGTCTGTCACTTCTACTTTAAGAGCAACTTCACCTCTACCTGAATAAAGTCTTCCAATATCACCAGTGTTTAGATCTCTATACTCAGCATCTTTAGGATGAATTAATAAAACATCTTCATCAACAATATTTATGTTTTTTGTTCTTCTAGTCATTGTTGCGGCGTTGTAATGTTGTAAAACTCTACTTGTTGTTAATATTAAAGGATAATCTTTTTTATTAGCTTCAATTTCTGATGACTCTTTCCAATCGAAGTTTTTAAGTCTACCTTTGCCTAATTTAAAAGTTTCAGTATGTAAAATTTTAGTATCAGTTCCATCTTCTTGAACTGGCCATTGTAATCCGAATTTTCCTAATCTTTCTCTAGTTACTCCTTTAAAGAAAGGAACTATATCAGCAATCTCTTCTAGAACTTGATCAGCGTCATAAGTTGGTTGATCAAAACCCAATTTTTGCATCATTTCAGTCACAATTAATCCATCAGGTTTAGTGCCCGGTAGAGGAGGCACAGCTCTGTTTACCCTTTGAATTCTTCTCTCAGTATTTGTAAAAGTTCCATCCTTTTCTAAGAAAGTTGTACCTGGTAGAACAACAGTCGCTAATTTTGCCGTTTCACTCATAAATATTTCTTGAACAACTAGAAGCTCTAATGAGTTCATAGCCTCTATAACATGAGCGCTATTAGGGTCAGTTTGAACTATATCTTCACCAATAATCCATAAACCTTTAAGCTCTTTATCTATTGCAGCTTCAAACATTTGAGGAATTTTTAATCCTGGCTTAGTTGGGTGAGTTACTCCATATTTTTCTGTATAGAATTCTTGATGTTTTTCATCAGCCACAGGAAAATATCCAGCACCCTGGTGTGGTTGACATCCCATATCTGCTGCACCTTGAACATTGTTTTGACCTCTTAAAGGGTTAACCCCAACACCTTTTCTTCCAATGTTTCCGGTAATCATTGCTAGATCTGCAATTAACATTACAGTTTTGGATCCTTGTTCGTGTTCAGTAACTCCTAAACCATGGAACTCCATTGAATTTCTTGCAGTAGCATATGCAATTGCAGCTTCTTTAACTAATTGTTTATCTACTCCAGCCACTTTTGCTAGTTGATCTACATCCTGTCTTTCAATCTCTTTTAAGAAATTATCAAAGCCTTCAGTTCTATCTCTAACAAAATCTGCATTATAAAGTTTTGATTTTATAATAAAATGTAACATCATATTTAGAACTGCAACGTTGGTTCCTGGTCTTAGTTTAATATGATAATCAGCAAGTTTCGCTAGCTCAGTTGTAACTGGATCAAGCACAATTAATTTTTTACCTTTCATGACTTGTTGTTTTATTTTTGCACCTGTTACAGGATGAGCATTTGTTGGATTAGCTCCAATAACTAAAAATAAATCTGCATGATAAATATCTTCTGTTGAATTAGTCGCTGCTCCTGTTCCAAAAGTTTGTTGCATTCCCCAAGCTGTTGGTGAATGACAAATTCTTGCACAACAATCTACGCTGTTAGTTCCTACTGCAGCTCTAATCATTTTTTGGAAAACATAATTTTCTTCATTCGTACATCTCGCAGAGGAAATCCCAGCAAAAGCATCTGGACCATTATCTTTTGTAATTCTGTTCATTTCCTTTTTTATAAAATCATAAGCTTCATCCCAAGAAGCTTCTTCAAATTTTCCATTTCTTTTAATTAAAGGTGTTTTTAATCTGTCTGGATGATCATAAAAGCTAAACGCATATCTTCCTTTAATACACGTATGTCCAGCGTTAACTTCTGTTTGTTTTGGAGTATCAATAGCCACAACCTTATCATCTTTAATTGAAGCCTCTAAATTACAACCAACACCACAGTACGAACATGTTGTTCTAACTTTTTTATCTACTGCAGCAGACTTTGATTGAAAAACATCTGAGATAGCATCTGTTGGACAAGTATGAGCGCAAGCACCACAAGAAACACACGAACTATCTCCAAACATCATATCGTTATCAGTTGTTATTCTTGACTCAAACCCTCTTCCACTCATCGTTAAAACAAATGAACCTTGAATTTCATCACAAGCTCTGACACATCTTCCACAATTGATACAATTGTCTAAATTCATTCTCATGTAATCATGGGATGTATCTCTTGGAATTCCTTTATGTTGTTTTGGACTGTTATATCTGTGATCAGATACCCCTAAATCGTTTGCTACTGTTTGTAATTCACAGTTGTTATTTACCTCACAAGTATCACATTCCATTGGATGATCTGTTAAAACTAATTCAACAATATTTTTTCTAAGATCTTTCAAAGATTCATTTGATGTAAATATGTGTTGATTTTCAGCAACTGGAGTATGGCAAGAAGCAACTACTCTTGTTGGACCGTCTTTTTCTAAAGCAACTTCGACTGAACACACTCTACAAGCTCCATAAGGTGCTAAATTTGGATCATCACATAAAGTAGGAACTTTTTTTTCACCTACATAGCTTTTTACAAATTTTAAAATAGATGAGTGATTTGGACCGATTTCATACGGTTTTCCGTCAATATAAGCAATTTTTCTTTTCTCTGAACTCATTAATTATCTTTAACCATATCATTTTTCATTTCATCCCCAAAGTATTTTAGGATGTTTTGAATAGGAGTGGGAATAGCTCCGCATAAAGCGCATAAACAACCTTTTTTCATTGTAACAAGCAATTCTTCAAGCAATTTCAAAGGTATTTTGGCAGTTTTCTTTTTAGCTTGGTCAAACATCTCTTTACCTCTGTAAGATCCAAGTCTTCCAGGGAAACATTTTCCACATGATTCTTCCGCAGAAAATTCAAATAGATGATGAATGTATTCAGCCATAGAAAAATCTTTAGGAATACTTACTACACTAGCATGACCTAACATGAAACCTTTTGCGGTAAACTCCTGAAAATCTAAATTAAGATTTTCTATTTCACTTAATGGAACCACACCACCGAGTGGCCCACCAATTTGAAAAGCTTTTAATGGTTCTTTGTATCCTCCACCAATTTCATTAAATATTTTTTTCATTGGAGTTCCCATATCAATTTCATAAACACCTGGGTTGTTAAAGAAACTATCCAAACAAACCAATTTAGTACCTGCAGATTTTTTATTTCCTATAGATGAAAATTTTTCAGAACCATTTATTAAAATTCCGGTAGCAGCTGCTAAAGTTTCCACATTGTTAACAACAGTTGGTTTTTTATACAATCCTTCTGTAACAGGAAAAGGCGGTCTAACATCAACTTCTGCTCTTCTACCTTCAATAGATGCAATCAAAGCTGTTTCTTCTCCACAAATATAAGCACCTTGACCAATACAAATTCCAAGATCGAAAGAAAAATTGGTTCCTAAAATATTTTCACCCAAAAGACCTAACTTTTTAAGTTCATTTATACTTCCATTGATGGCTTCAATAGATTTTGGATATTCTCCACGAATATATAAAACTCCCTCATCGCTTCCAATTACAAATCCACACATTACCATTCCAAAAATAACTTTTAGAGGCTGATCTTCCAATAAATATCTATCTGAAAAAGCACCAGAGTCACCTTCGTCTGCATTACAGATAACATACTTTTTTTCTCCTTTAGCTTTACTACAAAAATCCCATTTCATTCCTGTTGGAAATCCTGCACCACCTCTACCAGTTAAATTAGAATCTAAAAGTGATTTAACAATTGCTTTTTTATCAGTTTTTAAAAATTTATTTAATTGATCTTTAAACTGGTCAGTTGATGAGAGTTTATCATCCATTAAGAAACTTGTTGTAGCAAAACTTTTTGAGAAAAATTTTTCTTGCTTAATTTCCTCACCTTTAATTATTTGATCAATTTTTTCTATATCCTTACCAGCATAATTCTCTCCATCATAATGGAATGCATGGTTTTCATAACAATGTCCTAAACAAAACATTTCTCCAACTTTATCGTCGCCAAGTTTTTCTTTTAAAGTATCTTTTAATTTTTCTTGTGTTCCAGCACACATACATGCACTCCCGTTACAAACAAAAGCTTTCTTTTCTCTATGAGATGGTCTTAAAAATTCATAAAAAGACTCAGCTCCATGAAGTGTTGAAACTCCAAGGTTGTGTTTTCTAGCAATTTCTTTGATATCCTGCGGTTTTTCGCTTAGTGTATTTTCTGAAATTTGCTTAAATAAATTGTCTTTTAAGCCAATTCTTCCAGATAAATTACTTATGTTTTTTGACACAAATACCCTTTTCTCTATATTATTTAGTCCACAATAACTTTTTTGTTATTTGTGTAAATATTAAAACTATCCCTCTTTACGAAACCTATTAGGGTTATGTCAAATTTATTCGCTAAATCTATGGCAAGACTTGTTGGCGCACCAACGCCTATCATTATACCTATATCTGTCATCAAAACCTTTTGAACCAATTCAAAATTTAGTCTGCCTGAGCATGTTATAAATTGGTTTTTAGGATCAATTTGGTTGCTCTTTAATGCACAACCAATAAGTTTATCAAGAGCATTATGTCTTCCTACATCCTCTCTGACAGCAACCAATTCTCCATTACTATTAAAAAGACCACTAGCATGAATTCCACCTGTTTTACTAAATTCTGATTGGCCTTTCCTCAATGTGTCTGGCGATTTAACAATTACCTCTTTTTTGATTTTAGGTTCTAGTGGATTTGTTTTATTTTTTTTAATTATTTCTAGAGCATCAAGTGAAGATTTTCCACATACACCACAGGATGAATTAGTTAAAAAATCTCTTTTTATTTTTGAAATATTCACATTTTCAGAATTATTTAAAGTTGCCAATATTTTATTTTGAATATTGTATTGACCAACTTTATCTCCATAACTTTCTATAGAGTCAATATCATCAATATTTTTTATAATTTGTTCATTATATAAAAATCCTCTTACAAGATCCTCATCATCACCTGGAGTTCTCATTGTTATAGATAAACTTTGATTTATCCATTTATTAGACTCATTATATTTTAATGAAATCTCTAATGGTTCTTCAATTGAAATTAAATCATCTATATTCTCAAACTTATTTGATGAATATTTTAAAACTTTGTATTTAGAATTCATTAAATTATTTTAATGGATAGTTTTTTTTAAATAAATATTTGTTAATTATAATTGCTAAAAACAATATAATTATACAACCAAAAATAATTGGATTAATTAAATAATCATAAGAAGCACTTCCTATAATAACTATAATTGGATTTCCACCAGCAGGTGGGTGAACAATATTAAATAAAATCATTAAAAAAACTCCTACCCCAACAGCGATTGCAATACTGATATAAATAGGGAGCGGAATATAGTTTACAAAAATTACTCCTACTAAAGCAGTTACCAAATGTCCAAAAAAAACATTTTTTGGTTGTGCAAATGGGCTTTCAGGAAAACCAAATAGTAAAACCATTGAAGAACCAAAAGAGGCTGCAATAAAATATCCGAGTGTACTTTTATAAGTAAGGACTGTTAGCACACCAATTGTAAATGCAGAAAAAAAACCTGCAATTAATGCTTTTTGCAATAAGGGTTTTGTAATTTTGATCATTTAAATCTTTAACGCTTTAGCAATAGTTCTTAAAGGTAAAAGCAAACATTCTTTCCTTGAAAGATTTTTTTTATCTAAAATTTCCTTAAAGTCTTTCCAATGTTTTTCCATACTTACTTTTGCGTCCTCAAAAAGTTGCTCTCCAACTTTTATAAATTTTTTAATATCATCAACTTTTTTTTCCTTAATTTTTCTGGACAGTAGACTGACTGATGCCTGACAATATACACATGATTTGCACTGATAACCCACATCTTTTACAACATCTTCTTTGACAATTAAGCTTATTTCCATCTCATCACCACATAATGGATTTTTGTGTTTTGACTTATGAGTATAGTTTTCAACAACTTTATTGTTTTCAGTATGGGCTGCTATTTCTAAAATTCTTAAATCCATTTAATTTCTTTAATTCAACTTTGAATGTTTTATATTTTATAGATGGATCATAACAATATTTTAGGCACTGTGCTAGCAGGCGGTAAGTCACAAAGATTTGGAGAAGATAAATCCCAAGTAAAGTTAGCTGGTAAATTGTTAATTGATCACATGTTGACTGAAATTATTGATGAATTTAAGGAACTCTTAATAGTATCAAATAATAAAATTAGTTTTCATAAATCAGAAAAAATTTCAATAATTGAAGATTTTGAAAAAGGTCTTGGTCCGTTAGGTGGAGTTTTGTCAGCTATGAAATGGATAAAAGTAAACCAAAAAGACTACAAATGGATAGCAACTTTCCCTGTTGATACACCTTTTTTTAAGAGACAAATACTTAAAGATTTTATTCAAAATATAAATTTTAATGAAAGAGATTTATTTTTCATTAAGTCAAACAACACACGACATAATATATTTGGCTTATGGTCTATTAATTTACTAGATAAGTTAGAGAAGGATTTAAACAATGGAGAAAGAAAAGTAGAGTTGTGGGCTAATAATACCGGGGTAAAAATAATTAATATGGAGTTTTCAAATAATGATCCTTTCTTTAATATAAATACAAAAGAAGATTTAAAAAAAGCTGAAGAAATACTCAAAAATGATTAGTTACGAAAAATCTAAGACAATTTTAAAAAAAGCAAAAATTAAAATTAAAGAGGAAACCATAAAGAGTATAAATTCTCTAAATAGAGTAGTTTCTACCAATATTTATTCTAATATAGATTATCCTGCAGGGAATAATGCTGCATTTGATGGTTACGCAATTAATTCAAAAGATACTAATGGATTAAAAAAAAAATTCCCAAAAAAATTTAAAATTATTGGCTCAATTGCAGCAGGAATGAAACCATTTAAAAAAAAGATAAAAAAATTTAATACTGCAGAAATAATGACTGGAGGAATTATTCCAAAGGGTTTTGACACAATTATTCCCATAGAGCAAATAATTTTTGCGCCTAATAAAAAATATATTTTAATTGACCGAAAAATAAAAAAATTCGATCACGTTAGGTTTGCAGGTTCAGATTATAGAAAAGGTGAGGTTGTAATAAAAAAAAATACAATTATTCAACCAAACCATATTTTAGCTTTTAAAAGTTTAGGTATTAAACAAATTAAAGTAAAAAAAAGAATAAACATATTATTTTTTTCAACAGGAAAAGAAATATCGGACAAAGATAATATTCCAAATTGGATGGTAAGAAATTCCAATACACACTATATAAAAAACTTAAATCAAAATTTTTTATTTAATTTTAAAAGCGGGAGTATATTGAGAGATAATCATCAAAATATTTTTAAACAAAAAATAAATAAATTAATCAAATCTAAAGATGATATTATTATTACTTCAGGTGCAGTGTCCGCAGGTAAGTTTGATTTTATACCTGATGTTGTTAAAAAATTTAATTTATCAAGCTACTTTAAAAGTGCTGCAATAAGGCCTGGAAAACCAATTATGTTTGCAAAAATTAAAGGTAAAGAAAAAGCAATATTTGGACTCCCTGGAAATCCAATTTCCTCAGCTGCATGTTTTAGATTTTTTGTAATTCCATATATTTTTAATGCTTTAGGATTATCAGAAGAAAAATCAATTAAAGCTATTTTGACGAACAGTTTTAATAAAAAAATTAATTTCACAAGATTTGTAAAGAGCCAATTAAGCACAACTAAGAATGGAAAATTAAATGTTGAAATTTTAAAAGGGCAAGAATCTTTTAGAGTTAAATCATTTGTAAAATCAAATATTTGGGTTTTGTTACCAGCAGGTAAATCAAAATTTAAAAAAGGAGATATCGTTGATTGTTTTTTCCCCAACCTTTCAAATCAAAATTTAGTTTAGAAACGTATTTTTGTTGTAGAAAATTCTATTTACAATTAGATTTCTCATTATGTTACAGTTGAGAAATCCAAGAATAGCCATTCCCGTTGTACTTTTTGCTGGTCTATTATGGTCGTTTGGCCCATTAGTAGTTCGATATATGGATAATCCTCAATTGGTACCTTGGCAGTATATTTTCGGCAGAGGTTTAACAATTTTCATCTTATTAAATCTTTATTTATTTTTTGAGGAGGGAAAAAATTTTTACAAAAACTATTATAAAATAGGTTTATCTGGAGTAATCGGTGGATCTGGATTGGGGATCGCTATGATTACATTTATTTATTCAATTACAAATACTAGCGCTGCAGTTACATTACTTTGTTTAGCAGCAATGCCTTTTTTTACAGCATTATTGGCATTTTTATTTTTGAGAGAAAAAATTTCTCTCAATGTGTGGATATCAATAATAATTGCAACAGTTGGTATCATTATTATGGCACTTGGAAGTACTGGTGAAAAATCATTAATTGGTTTTGTATTTGGTTTAACTTCCTCAATTGGTTTCTCAATTTTTTCTGTAACTCTTAGATGGAGAAAAGAAACACCAAAATTCACAACGGTAGCTTTTGCAGGTTTCTTTTGTTTTGTGTTTGCGACAATTATGATTTTATCAAACAACTTAGTTTTCTTTTCATCTAGTTATAACGGAGCTTTATTTTCTTTGCATGGAACACTAGTTTGTTTTGGCTTAATTTTATATTCAATTGGATCTAAAGCGATACCAGCAGCAGAATTGACTTTATTATCTTTAACTGAAGTTGTAGGAGGAATTTTTTGGGTTTGGTTACCATTATTTGGTATTAATGAAGTGCCATCCACAAATACTATAATCGGTGGTTTTTTTCTTTTTGTATCTATATTTTATTACAGTTTAATAATGAGATGGAACAAAAGATATATTGCATTAAATTAATATGGAA
Organism: uncultured Pelagibacteraceae bacterium; assembly: GCA_902536005.1. GTDB lineage: Bacteria > Pseudomonadota > Alphaproteobacteria > Pelagibacterales > Pelagibacteraceae > Pelagibacter. Next base: position 23,338 of record CACAVT010000007.1, on the reverse strand, counting down.
CGGCCAGATTTTTTTGAACTTAAAAACGGTGAAAAAGTAAAATTACCATTTACTGATAAAGAATATAACGATCGAGTAAGTAAACTTAGATCAGTGATGGACCAAAATGGTCTTAATATGGTTATCTTAACCTCAATGCATAACGTTGCATATTACACAGGTTTTATTTATTGTTCTTTTGGTAGACCATACGGATGTGTGATAACTCAAAGTAAAATTTCAACAATTTCAGCTAATATTGATGCAAGTCAACCTTGGCGTAGATCTCATTGTGATAACGTTATTTATACTGATTGGAAAAGGGATAATTTTTTAAGAGCCATTGTTTCAATTATTGGAAGAGATGAACCTCCAAAAAATATTGGAATAGAAAATGATCATGTCACGTTAGATATGCGAGAAAAAATAGGGTCTATTTTTACTTTCTCTGTTTTTAGTGATGTTTCAAAATATCTAATGAAACTTAGAATGATTAAATCGAATGAAGAAATTGAGATCATCAAAAATGGCTCAAGAATTGCAGATATTGGTGGTGAAGAAATAGTTAAAAACATTAGAGAAGATAATACAGAGATCGAAGTAGCAATTGCAGCAAGAGATAGAATGGAAAGAGAGATTGTTAAAAGTTATCCAGGGGCAGAGTACATGGACACTTGGGTATGGTTTCAATCTGGTATCAATACTGATGGAGCTCACAATCCAAAGACTAATAGAAAATTAGTTAAAGGAGATATTTTATCTTTAAATACTTTTCCAATGATCTCAGGATACTACACTGCGCTAGAGCGAACTTTATTTTTAGATCATGCTAACGATGAATCACTTAAGGCATGGGAAGCAAATGTAAAAGTGCATAAGCGAGGATTAGAATTGATTAAACCAGGTGTTAAATGTTCAGATATTTGTCATGAGTTAAATGAATTGTTTGCTGAACTTGGTTACCTTCATTATAGAACTTTTGGTTACGGACATTCATTTGGTATGCTTTCTCACTTTTATGGAAGAGAAGCTGGATTAGAATTAAGAGAGGATATTGATACAGTGTTAGAAGAAAACATGGTCGTTTCAATGGAGCCAATGATAATGATCCCAGAAGGTAATCCTGGTGCAGGTGGATATAGAGAACACGATATTCTAGTGATTGGTAAAGATGGAGCAGAAAATATTACAAAATTTCCTTTTGGTCCTGAGCATAATATTATAAAAAACTAATTTTAATGAGCGAGAATAAAACTATTGTTAATAGTTGGAATGAGTGGGATCCGTTAAAACATGTTATTGTTGGAAGAGCGGATGGCACTTGTATACCAGCACCAGAACCTGCCTTGGATGCAAAAGTTCCAGAAGATAGTGATATGCGAGGTCAGTTTGGACCAAGAACAAAAGATACTGTCGATAAAGCAAATCAACTTTTAGACGATTTTTCTAGTATGCTTCAAAAAAGAGGCATTAAAGTTGATCGACCGACACCAATAGATTTTAATCAAAAAACTTCCACACCTGATTGGGAAGCTGAAACAATGTTTGGCTGCATGCCTCCAAGAGATGTTTTGTTGACAGTGGGTAATGAGATCTTAGAAGCTACAATGAGTTATCGTTGTCGTTGGTTTGAATATTTATGTTACCGACCACTTCTAAAAGATTATTATAATCAAGATCCTAATATGAGACACGAGTCTGCCCCAAAACCAAGATTAACTGATGCAGATTACAGAAAAGATTATTTATCAGATAAAATAGGTGTTCAAAAAAGATTAGAGTGGACTGAAAAAAAATATTTTGTAACCACTGAAGAAGAACCGTTATTTGATGCAGCAGACGTATTAAGATTTGGTAAAGATTTAGTTGTTCAACATGGATTTACAACCAATTTAAAAGGAGTTGATTGGCTAAAGAGACATTATAAAGATCACAGAGTTCATGCAGTTAATTTCCCAGGTGATCCTTATCCAATTCACATTGATGCAACTTTTACACCAATTAAAGAGGGTTTAATTATTAATAACCCACAAAGAAGACTTCCTAATGAACAAAGAAAATTATTTGAAGACAATGGTTGGGAAATTGTAGACAGTGCACAACCAGCACATAACGAACCTCCACCATTATGTTATTCATCAACTTGGCTATCAATGAATGTTTTAGTTTTGGATCCTAAAACTGTTTGTGTGGAAAAAAGTGAAAAATACCAAGCTGAACAATTGGATAAATTAGGGATGGAAGTTGTGCCAGTAGAACTTAGAGATGCCTATGCTTTTGGCGGAGGTTTACATTGTTGTACTGCAGATGTTTACCGAGAGGGTGAACTTAAAGATTACTTTCCAAAACAATAATTAATTTGGATTTTGTTTTAAAAATTCAATGTATTTAATAACATCATTATATTTTTCATCAGGAACATCTTTGTAGCTTGCATTGAATTTACTTTTTACACATATAGCAACATGAGCATAGGGGTTTCTTCCTTTAGGGTGATTTGGATGGTCAGGTAACTGCCCCACCAAATAATCGCCAGCTTCCTGAATAATTTTCCAGAGTTTACTTGCGTTTTCTTTATTCATATTGATGAATTTTATCTAAAAAATAAACTTTTTCTAATATCTATAATTTCTCTGATCTGTTTTTCTTTAATAGCATTCCAAGAAATGAATAAAGTACATAATTGATATAATGCAAATATCTCATTTTTTTGATTTTGAGACAAATCACTATCTGCCTCTACATAGTTTTCAAAATGAGAAATATTATTTCTTGCACAGTTTAAATAATATTTACAAGCATCTGTTACTGTAGCGGTTGACCACCAGTTTGAATCTTTAAAAAGATTAGATATTTCTTGATAGAAAGAACTTGTTTCAGAAATAATTAAATCCTTTTGAACATTTTCTGAAAATTGATCTAATTCAAATTGAATTAAAGCTAATATCTTTTTTTCACTACTTCGCTTCACAAGTAGCTCAATAACATTTTTATATGACATTGATTGGATCTTATTCCAATTATCAAAAAAATCATTTGGTGCTTTATTTAAATCTCCCATGTTTAATTATTTAAAGGTAACCAAGAGTTATATAAAAGATTATCTTTATTGATTGGAAGTTTAATATTTTTATTTTGTCTAGAAGAATCATATACAGCGGTTACAAATTCTAGAGATTTTCTAGCATCTGATAAAGTTACTTCATCACTAGGAGATCCATCTAGTTTATTTGCAATTTCTTCAAACATACCTGCATACCATGATTTTGGTTGTTTTACTTTTGATAGCACTTCATCTATTTGAGCTTGGGTTATAGGAGCTCTTGGTAAAAAGTCCCATTTATCATCAGCTGGACTATATGGTTTATCTGGTGATGCACCAGACTCAGCTGTTAACCCTTCAAAACAAAATCGAAGTCTACTAGTATCGTTTGCAGCACCCAATGTAATTGAACTTGTCACTAGAGTTCCATTTTCCATTTCAATTGAAAGGGCAGCACAATCCTCAACCTCAATATCATTTACTCTAGTTGTTAATTTTGCAAAAACATTTGAAACAGGACCTAGGATCATACTCACTAAATCATGAATATGAATAGAGTGACTTAAAATTACTCCACCTTGCTCACCTTCCCAAGTTCCTCTCCAAGGTTTTGAATAATAATCTTTACCTCTATTCCAATGAGTTTCTAAAGATGTAACCAAAGGGTTTCCTGCTAAACCAGATTTGATCAATGCTTTTAATTTTGAAAATCCTAGACCATATCGATATTGAAATACTGGGAAAATAATCTTACCAGTTTCTTTGCTAATTTTTTCTAATTCGTCTACTTCTTTAAGACTTGAAACTAATGGTTTTTCACAAATCACATGCTTTCCAGCTTCCATAGCTTTTTTACAAGCAGAAAAATGCAAATGGGGTGGAAGGCAAATATCAATGATATCAATTTCTTTAACTTTTAATACATCATCAAAATTTAGAGAAACTTTTGTCTCAGTATTTGATTGTAATATTTTATCAATAGCCTCCCTAGTTAAACCACATAATGTGTGAACATTAAATCTCTCTGATACTTTTTGAAAATCTTCAAAATGTTTTGCCCCTATATTGGTTCCAATTATTGCTACTTGGTATTTTTTCATTTTTTTTCAGCTTGCTCTTGAGCTTTAATAGCAAGTTCCATTGAAAGGTAAGTAATTTCTTGAGGACATGCAGTTTCTGTTCTGTTTAAAACATCAGTAATTAAATTACTAAAGTAGGGTAGTTTAACATTAGAACAATCAATATGCTTCACCTCATCATTATTTGCTAAAAATAAATGATTACCTTTTTCTGATTTTGCTAAGTCTGTATATTTTCTTATTTCAATAAAACCTTTGTCTCCAAGGATTAACAATCGTCCATCTCCCCAGGTTGGAAGAGCATCTGGAGTAAACCAATCCAGACGAATATAGCCATGCCCACCATTACCAGTAAGGTTAACTTCACCAAAATCTTGAAAACCAGGCATATCTTTCTTTGTAGTATTTTCTACTAATGCATGGTTTATTTTTGCCTGATTTGAGTTTGTAAAAACTAAAAATTGATGAATTTGGTGAGAACCAATATCGGTAATAATTCCTCCATAACTTTGACGATTATAAAACCAATCAGGTCTTTCATAATTACCCTGTCTATGGGGACCAGTTCCAATCGTTTGCTTTACTCTACCAATTTTTCCCTCATTGACTAATTCTTCTGCTTTAGCAACTGCAGCAACATGAAATCTTTCAGAAAAATTTACAGACCATATCTTTCCAGTTTCTTTTACAGTGTTTTTCAAATTATTTAACTGATCTAAGGTAGTACAGCCTGGTTTATCTACCATAACATCTTTCCCAGCTTTTAATGCATCTATTGAATGACCAGCTCTATCTGCAGGGATTGAAGATATTAAAATCATATCAATAGTTGAGTCATTTAATATTTCCTCTTTATTTTCTTTTCTTTTAATATTTGGATATTTTGAACTAAATTCTTTTAGAGTTAATGGATCACCCTCGGTCCAAAAATATTCACATTTACATCCTTCTTTTAACATTTCATCTAACATGTCAAAGATATGACCATGATCGATACCTATCACTCCAAGATTAATAGTCCTCTTCATCTGGTTAGTAAGTTCCTTTTTTATCTGAACCTTTATAAAATATTTCTTGCAAATAATTATTTTCTCTTAATCTCAATGATTTACCTGCTTCACTCATAAACGAATTAGTACGACCAATTACTTCGTGATGATGAAGCTCATCTTTTCCTCTAGCAATTTGAACACTGTTTTTACCCAAGGTTTGTTTTACATTTGTACCTATATAGCTTTGGACAACAAAACCAATTCTTCTATCATTACTTTTGTTTATCCCTGAGCCATGAACTATTCTTGGATGGTGTAAAGACATTTGACCAGCTTTAAGTTCTATAGATTTAATTTCATTTTCTGGAACTCCTTCTACTGTTTGGCCACGGGTTAATAGATTCCCTTCGTTAAATTTTTGGTTATGATCTTTTAGTTCTATATGGGATTTTGGCCACATTCTCATGCAACCATTTTCATTATTGGAGTCTGTAATTGCTATCCATGCAGTAACCCAATTGTGAGGTTCCAACCCAATATATTTAGCATCTTGGTGATAGCTTACAAATTCCTCTTGTTTAGGATTTTTTATAAATAAAGTAGTACTACAAACCAAAATATTTTTTCCAATAATACTTTCAACAGCATCAAGAATTTTAGAATTATGGACAATAGAATCTAGTTTAGGAGAGATTAAATGAACATTATATCTGCCAGATTTGTCAATTTCATTTGGCATTTCTTTTTCTATCAATTCTATTTCATTTTTTGCTTCTAAAGCCTCTTCTTTTGTCAAAACATCTATAGGAGCAACATATCCTTCTTCATTGTACTGTTTAAGTTGATTTGAATTAAGATAAGTCATATTATTTTTTAAAGATTATATGAGTGCAATTATTACTTCAATACATAACTGTCCTGTTAAATCTATTTCATTTCAAAAACTAGAGAAGTGTAAAATTAATAAAAATACTGGAATAGTAGGGGATAGAGTTTTTGCTTTTTCTCAAAATCTTGATTTAGATCAATCTAAAGAATTTGAAAAAAATCCCGAAGCAAGGAAAGGAAAATGGAATAAAATTGTAACACTTAAAAATACACCTGTGTTTAATAAGTATAATTTTTCAAATGAGGGAAATAAGTTAACTTTAACACTTAAAAATAAAGAAATTATTACTATTAATATTAATAACTTTGATGAGAGAGAGGGTCTTGTAAAAAAATTAATTGAATTAGAGAGTTCTTTAAAAAATGATATTAGACTTATGAGAAATGATGAGTACCCTTTTTATGATACCTCCATATCTAATAAATCAATATTTAACAATTCAATTTCTCTTATAAATATAAATAGTGTTAGAGATTTTGAAAACAAAATTGATAGAAAAATTGAAATATCAACATTTAGAGGGAATTTGTATTTTGATGGGATGGAGGCTTGGGAAGAAAGAAATTGGATTGGTAAAACTCTAAAAATTAATAATGTCTTGTTTAAGGTAGAAAAAAATATTCCAAGATGCGTTGCTATTAACCTAAAACCTAAAACAGATGATAATTCTTTTAATTTACTTAAAATTTTAAAACAAACTTACGACCATTATGATATGGGTGTTTATTTGACACCCGAAAATGATGGTGAAATAAATTTATCAGAAAAAATCCATATAAAATAAATATTTAACAACTTAAGATTGAAAATTTTTTTCAGTCTGGCTGTACACTCGTTATCTTATCTGTTTAAATTTATCTAAACATAACAAGGGGGATATCATGAGAAAAATATATAAAATATTAACTGTTTTATTTGTTCTTCTGTTTAGTATTTCGACTGTTAATGCAAAGACGTTAACTGAAAGACTTGCAGATGGTCACAAATTAAGATTAGGTTTCGGTACTGCTGTGCCATGGGCATATGCTGGAGACAACGGTGAAGCATTAGGTTTCGTAAACATGATTGCATTAACTGTTCTAGAGGAAATGGGAATTACAGAGCATGAAACTAAAGTTTTTGAATGGTCAGGTCTTATTCCAGGAATAAATGCAGATAGATCAGATATGATTACTGGGGGTATGTACATTCTAAAAAGTAGATGTGCCAACATTGATTTTTCTGACCCAATTGGAGTATTTGGTGATGCAATGTTAGTTCCAAAAGGAAACCCTAAAGGAATTAATAATTATGCAGATGTAATAAGAACAGGAGCTAAACTTGTTACAGGGACAGGTTTCAATACTGTAGAGGCTGCTAAAAAAGCTGGTGTTCCAGATAGTCAAATGCTTTTAGTAGAAGGTGAAGTTGGTATCTTGGCAGCAATGAAAGCAGGAAGAGCAGATGCTGCAGTACAAACTTTCTTTGGTGCAAAAGAACATGAAGAAAAAACTGGTGGTGCATTTGAAGTAACTGATCCAAAATTGATGCCCAAAGAAACTGTCAATGTAGTTGGAATTGGTTTTAGAAAAAGTGATAGTAAGTTCAGAGATGCTTTTAACGTGGCTTTAGCTAAAGTTTTAGCTAATCCAGGTAAAATGTTAGAGAGAGCAGGTAAGTATGGCTATGATAAAGCTCAACTACCTCCAGCTGACATGACTACAGAGTGGGCGTGCTCAACTAAATAATTTACATAATTAAAAAATTAAACCAGGCAGCAGTAATGTTGCCTGGTTTATAAAATCTTAAGGAAATTACTTTGACATATTTTGAATTTTTGAACGAGCATGGTGTTACACTTTTATTGGGAACGGTAACTACAGTAAAAGTTCTTGTTTGTTCTATGATTCTGTATGTGATTATTTCTATGATTTTTGGTTTGATGAGACTTTCTAAAAATCTAGCTATACAGGGAGTCGCTACAATATATATAGAATTTTTCAGAGGAACTTCTTTATTAGTTCAATTATTTTGGGCTTATTATGTTTTACCTTTCTTTGGAATATCATTAGAAGCTTTTACAGCAGGAGTAGTAGCTTTAGGTTTAAATTTTGGCGCATATGGTGCAGAAATAGTAAGGGCAGGAATACTTGCGGTACCTAAAGGACAATGGGAGGCAGCACATGCTCTAAATTTTACTCCAGCAAAAAGAATTAAAAAAATTATTATTCCACAAATATTTCCAATAATTTTACCACCTGCTGCAAATTTAACTGTAGAATTATTAAAAGCTACAGCATTGGTTGCATTAGTGACAGTTGTTGATTTAACTTTTGAAGCAAAACAAATTAATTCTATTACCTGGTTGTCAGCACAGTGTTTTGGAACAGCATTACTGATTTATTATATTATTGCTAGATTTGCATTAGTTCCGTTTTTAAGATGGTTAGAAGTATTAGCAGCCAGAAAAGTTGGAAAGGAGAGAATTTAAATTATGGAAATGGGGTGGAGATGGGATTTTACTATAGAAATATTGCCACAAATGGCAATAGCAACTTTAAACACTATTCTTGCTGCTGGTGTAGGTTATGTAATTGCTTTGGTCGTTGGATTATTTTTTTTACTAGGTCAAAGAACACCATTTAAATTTGTAAACTGGGTAAATAGAGAAATAGTGGAATTTATAAGATCCACACCTCTTCTTATTCAATTGTTTTTTGTTTATTTCGTATTACCACAATTTGGTATTACATTATCAGCCTGGGTATGTGGAATGATTACAATTGGCCTTCATTTTGGAACTTATTTATCCGAAGTTTACAGAGGAGCTTTAGAAGGGGTTTCAAAAACACAATGGGAGGCTTGTAGAGCTCTTAATTTTTCTACAATTTATACCTATAGAAGAATTGTATTACCACAGGCATTTCCTATAGCTATACCAGGAATGGGTAATTACTTGGTTGGAATTTTTAAAGATACCCCATTACTATCTACTATTGGGGTCGCAGAATTATTTCATGCAGCGACAGCTGTAGGTGGTTATAATTATAGATATTTAGAACCATATACTATAGTCGGAGTAATATTTTTAACATTATCTATTCCAGCTGCAATGTGGGTTAGAAAATTGGAAAATGACGTTAATAAAGCACAAGGTAAAATAAAAAAATAAATTATGAAAAATGCATCAGACGAAACAATTGTTAAATTTGATCAAGTAACAAAACAATATGGCGATTTAGTAGTTTTAGATAAATTAAATTTAGATATTAAAAAAAATGAAATGGTCTCAATTATTGGACCATCTGGATCAGGTAAAACTACAGTTCTTAGAGTTCTGATGACTTTAGAAAAAATAAATGGAGGAGTAATCAATTTAGATGGTGAGCCATTAACTCATATGAACGAAAATGGCAATCTCATTGAGGCAAGTGAAAAATATTTAAGGGAAAGACGTTCCAAGATTGGAATGGTTTTTCAACAATTTAATTTATTTCCTCATATGACAGCTTTACAAAACTGCATAGAAGCTCCAATAGAAGTTTTAGGTCTTAAAAAAGAAGAGGCTGAAGAAAGAGCTCTTGATTTACTTGAGCTAGTTGGACTGACTGATAAAAAGGATCAACACCCAAGCAGGCTTTCTGGAGGGCAACAGCAAAGAGTGGCTATAGCAAGGGCACTTGCTATGAGACCTAAAGTTATGCTTTTAGATGAAATAACTTCTGCACTCGATCCTGAGGTTGTAGGGGAGGTTTTAAATGTTATACGATCATTAAATAAAGAGCATAATTTAACTATGATCATGGTAACCCATCAAATGGGATTTGCTCGTGAAATATCAGATAGGGTTTGTTTTTTTAATGAGGGTAAAATATTTGAAGAAGGACCACCAGAAAAACTATTTGGAGATCCACAAAATGAAAGAACTAAACAGTTTCTTCATGCTGTTCTTGATGCAAATTAATATTTAAGATTTTTCAGTTTCATTAACTTGATTTTCATCAAGCGTTGCAGGTGTATCTGGATCAAGCTCTAACCCTGCAGGTGTAATTGTTACTGGAACTGGTGTAAAAGTTGAGTCTGGATTTTCAACAGTATTTCTAACTTTCATTCTATACAAACCAAATCCACCAATTATTGCATGCGCAATAATTAAAAAAATAAACAAACCATTTAAACCAAACCATTCCATAAATATAGAGCACAAAATAGGACCACTGATTGCACCTACACCAAAGATAAACTGCAACCCACCTCCAGCTGCTACGAATTTTGATTTGGGAACAAAATCATTAGTATGGGCTAGGTTTAGTGAAAATAAAGGAAGACATAAACTTGAATACAGTCCTACAGCGATAAAAAATATAATTTTTCTGAAAGCAAATTCATCCATGTAATAAATATTTTGAATAGGATCATTTGAAGTTAGAATTGAAATAAACGCTAAAAAACAACTTCCAAAAGTTGTAATAACAATTACTTTTCTTCTATCAAATGTATCTGAAAAATAACCTATTGGTCCCTGGCCAATCACTCCTGCAATCGTTGAAATAAATAAAAGTATTGATATTTCAACCAAAGTAAATTTTGCAAGAGTTGCATAAACAGATATTAAAGAAAAGAATGCTGCGTGAATGATACCAGTAAAAAATGAGCTCAATGAACCAAGGGGTGAAATTTTATACAATTCTTTGATACTTATTGTTTCTATCTTTTTAAATTTAGGGGCAGGTCTTTTAGTTAATAAAATAGGAACAAGCGCAACAGAAAGTAAAATAGAAACTAAAATAAATGGTTCGTAATCCTCTGGTTTACTTACATTAAGAAGTAACATACCTATAGCTAATCCAAAATAGATTACCATCATATAAGCAGACAATAGTTGTCCTCTATTTTTATTAGTCGCCCTATCATTTAACCAGCTTTCAGTAACAACATAACAACTAACTAAACTTATGCCTGTTATAAACCTACTAATTGTCCACATAAATGGATTTACGTAAACAACAGCAATTAAAGCACTTAAAGATGCAAGCGAAGCGAATGCAGCAAAAACTCTTATGTGACCAACTTTTGAAACAAAATTAGGTGTGGTTCTTGAGCCAACAAAGTACCCAACAAAATATCCTGACATGAATATACCTGTTGTTAAAACACTAAAATCTTCAAGTACTGCCCTAATACCCATGACTTGTAATTGCAACCCATGACCAATCATCATCAATCCAATTCCAATAAAAAGAGCCCAAGATTTTTTTACTTCTTTTTGCATTTATAAATTTTTTAATTTAATAATTTCCGGCTAGGTAGTTTTGGTTTGTGTTTTTTTTATGGCTAGTAAAGAATGAATTGCTATAGTGATAATGATAACGATACCACCATAAATGGTCTCGTTAGAAGGTTGTTCTTTGATAACCATCCACACCCAAATTGGTCCAAGAATTGTTTCTAAAAGAAAAAATAGATTAACTTCAGCTGCTGTTATAAATCTTGGTGCTATAGTTACTAAAACAAAAGGTATAGCTACACACATAACGCACATTAAAGGTATATAAAAAAGATCATTATCCACCAGAGTAAAGTCTTTAACAAAGTAAAAGGCAAATATAGCAACACAAGATTTTCCAATTACAGCAGCAGGCACTAAATCGGTATATTTTGCGTATCTTGCAATGTTTGCGTTACAAGCCAATCCAAAAGAAGTTATTAAACCAAATAAATCTCCATAAAAATTTCCAAGACTTAAAGAGTCGTAAAAAATATAAACACAAGCAACAAATGTAATTATTATAGCAACCCAAGTCTTATTATCTGGTTTTTCTTTTAAGAAAATAGCGCCTAAGATTGCAGAGAGCATTGGCGCAAGAGCTACCATTAATAAAGTATTTGCTACATTAGTATTTTGGATTGAAATAATAAAAGTAATATTACAAATAGAAAAACTAATTACATAAAAAATACCTGGATAACCAATTTTAAACAAAGCTTTTAAGAAATTATTTTTATAAAATAAAAGAAGACCAACTAAAACTACCACAAATGGTATTGCTCCTCTGTAAAAGAGCATTCCCCAAGTATCAATATTTGATAATCTAATTAGTAAAGAGTCGGGTGTTATAAACATAACTCCTATAAAGGCCATCAACGAACCTTTTTGCTGATTACTTAAATTATTCACGCTTTAAGTTCTTTCCAAAAAGTTTTAGCTAAATTTATTCCCGATAGATCATAAAGTGTTTTAAGTCCAGTTGGAGATGTAACATTTATATCTCCATTGAGTTTTTGATCTATAAAATCAATTCCAGCAAAAAAAATATTTTCTTTTTTTAAATCTTTTGCAATTAGTTTTGAAATTTTAATTTCTTTACTTGTTAATTTTATATTAGTTGGTTTTGCTCCTTTACTCATATTACTTAAAATTGAACCTTTCTTTGGAACCCTTGAAATTGCCCCACATACTTTACCATTAATAATAAAAACTCTTTTGTCTCCCTTACTTATTTTAGGAAGAAATTTTTGGCACATGATATGATCATGTTTTTTTATAAATTTATTAACTAATTTTGAATTAAATTTATTTAGTAAATGAATATCATTTCCACTGAAACTATGGATTGGTTTTAAAATGACTTTTTTGTTTTTTTTGAAAAATTTTTTTATTTCCTCCATATTTTGAGTAAAAATAGTAGCTGGCATATATTTTTGATATTTAGATGAATACAATTTTTCAGAAATATTCCTTACAGAGGTAGGGTTATTTATTATTTTAACTTTAGTCTTAATTGTATCCAAAATGTATGTTGTTGAAATATACTCAAGATTAAAAGGTGGATCTTGGCGAATAAGAATAAATTTACATTTACTTAAGTCTAGATTTTGTTTTTTTGTGATTTTATAGAATTTTTTATTGTTATAGTTAAATTTAATAAAAAAACCTTTAGCTATTACTTTTGAATTAACAACTGATAAGTTTTTTGGATCGTAATAGAAAATTTTATATTTTTTGTACTGAATTTCTTTTGCTAAAAAAACACTTGTATCCGTTAAAGGATTTAGTTTAGAAGGATGGTTTCCTTGTACAGCAACAATTTTATTTATCATATAATTCGTCTAAATTTTCGTTTTTTGAAAATTTACTAATCATATGATCTGCGTTTGTTGTTTTATTATCAATTATTTTTTGTATATGGTTTAAGAATACAGTCTCGTTATTACCTTTTTTACTTAAAATATCTCTATTCTCTAGACCTTTTCTTGAAAGATCCAAAAGTGCATATGACCAATAAAGAAGATCTTTACCCATTAATTGAGTATTAAATCCCTTTTGTGGCGCCTCTAGATAAGCGTTAATTATTTTATCAATATCCCATGTTGAAATTAGTTCATGAACTTCGTCTAAATTTCCATAAAGCATGCCTATATTGAAAGCTGGTCCTGCACATAAACAATCCCAACCACATGTATCCATTGATCTTAATTCAATGTACTTTTTTACTCTATTCTCAGTAAATATTGTGCCTAAGTGAGTTATTAAGTCTGCTTCGGCTGGAAGTCTATTTCCAATTTCTTGAATTTTTCCTTCCATAAAATCTTTAAAAATATATTTCTTACCTGAAATATAATAATCTTTGTGTTGTATAAATAATATAGGAAAATTAATTACAAAATCTGCATATTTTTCAAAATTCATATTTTCAAAAAATAATTTAGGCAATCCACCTCTAGAAGTACTTTGCCATACTTTAGATCTATAAGATAAATAATTGCTATTTTTTTTCTCTACGATTGATGAATTAGCAAATAAAGCAATTGCAATGGGTACAATTGAGTTTGCTACTTTAAACTTTTTAATAAAATCTTCTTCTGAGCTATAATCTATATTTAACTGTGTACCACATGTTCGATACATCATATCCAAACTAAGTTCACCACCAAGAGGCATATCCTTTTTCATCAATTCATATCGTTTTTTAGGATTGTTTGGGATTTCACTTAATTTAGATATTGGATCAAATCCTGCACTAACAATTTTTATATCTAATTTTTTAGTAACTTGTTTTAGTTCAAATAAATAATCTTGTGACTCTGCACAAGCTTCATGCATATGATTTAATTTATCTCCTGACAATTCTATTTGATTGCCTGGTTCAAGAGTGATATTTTTACCACCCTTATTAAGTGCAATTATATTTTCTTTTTCAAAAACTGGATTCCAGCCAAATTCTATTAAGGCAGTAAACATTTCTTTTATTTTTGGATAATCGACTCTCTTATTGTCTGAATTATTAAATAAAAATTTTTCATGCTCTATCCCAATTTTGAAATTTTTGGGGTCCTTAATACCTGATTTGAAATAATTAATAATTTTTTCTTTTGAATCAATCATGCGCTGTAAATAATGATTTATATCTAAATTTAAAGATAATAATAAGGCTCTTTTGAGAATATTTTTTTAACTAATGGCTTAAAATCATCCAATGACATACTTTTATAACCAGGATCAAAAGAGCATTGGTCATATTTTTCACAAAAATCTATAGTGTCCTGATAATACTTGTGATCTTTAAATTTGTCTCTCGCATTTCTATCACCCCCTAAATGATGAGCGCTGTAATAAGTTTGAAAAAGACCATGATGTAAAATAATCCAATAGGTTCTTTCTGAAACATAAGGTCTTAGAATGGAAGCAGCATATTGAGAATGATTCATTGGTGCTAGATCATCTCCAATATCATGCAATAATGTTGCAACAACCATTTCATCACTTTCTTTATTTTTAAAAGCTCTGGTAGCGGCTTGTAAAGAGTGTTCTAGTCTAGTGATTTTATAACCTTCTAAAGTTGTAGTTTGTTTAGATAAATAATTTAAAACTCTCTCAGCAGTTTGTCTCTCAAAGTTTTTCTCAAATTTTTCAAGAAGTTCATAATCTTCCTTAGTTCCATTTTTCATTTCAGTAAAATTTACTGTTTTCATAATTTAATTGTTTGATCCAGTACTTAATAAAGATAACTGAGTTATTTTATTATCTCCTAATTCATCCACTAATTTAACAGGATACTCACCCGTGAAATAATGATCTGTTAATTGTGGATATGTTTCGTTTCTATTTTCAAAACCAATAGCTTTATACAATCCCCCTATTGATAAAAATCTCAGAGTTTTAGCTCCAATATATTCACAAATTTCATCATTTGTTTTATTTGCTGCTAACAATTCTTTTTTTGTAGGTGTATCTACACCATAGAAATCTGGGTACTTTATTTCAGGGCACGCAATTTTAACATGAACTTCTTTTGCTCCAGCATCATAAAGCATTTTAACAATTTTGTATGAAGTTGTTCCTCGAACAAGAGAGTCATCAATTAGAATAATTTTTCTATTTTTTATTGTTGTTTGATTAGCATTTAATTTTAATTTTACACCTAAGCTTCTAATTTTTTGGCTTGGCTCGATGAAAGTTCTTCCAACATAATGGTTTCGAATTAATCCATGTTCAAAATTCATTTTTAACTCTTGAGCAAAACCCATAGCAGCAGCATTTCCAGAGTCTGGAACAGGAACTACTATATCAGCATCAGTATCATTTTCTTTTGCAAGTTCTCTACCTATGTTTTTTCTATGCTCATATGCTGTCTTTCCTCCTATTAGACTGTCTGGTCTTGAAAAATAAATATATTCGAATACGCAAGGTCTAACTTTTTTAGCAGGGAAGGGCTTAATACTTTTCATTTTATTATTTTCAATTAAAACTATTTCACCATTTTCAACTTCTCTTACAAATTTTGCACCAATTATATCAAACGCACAAGTTTCAGATGCCAACACATAACTATTTCCAAGCTTACCGATTACTAGAGGCCTAATTCCATAAGGATCTCTAACCCCAATTAATGAGTTTTGCGTTAACATCACTAATGCATAGCCACCTTGAATTTGAAAAATTGCATCAATTACTTTGTCAATTGTTTTTGGTCTTTTTGATTTAGCAATTAATTGAACAATCGTTTCAGTATCTGAAGTGGTGTAAAATATAGCTCCATCCTCAACGAGTTTATTCCTCAAAGCAATTGAGTTAGTAAGATTTCCATTATGCGCAACTCCAATTCCACCTGCATTGGTGTCGGCAAAAAAAGGCTGAATGTTTCTTAAAATATTATTTCCAGTTGTGCTGTATCTGTTATGGCCAATCGCATAATTTCCCTTGAGATTATTAAGTACTTTTTCTTTATTGAAATTATCACCAACTAAACCAAATCTTTTTTCTGAATAATATTTTTCTCCATCAAATGTAACTATTCCACAACCTTCTTGACCTCTGTGTTGCAATGCATGTAGTCCAAGTGCTGTTAGAGCCGAAGCATCTTTTGCATTGCTAATACCAAAAACTCCACATTCTTCCTTTAGTCTTGGATTATAGATCTGTAATTTTTTCTTTAGAATCTTGATATGTTTTTTCATTAGGAAATTCTTTTATCAGATAACTACTACCTTTTTCTAAATATGGAAAGATGTATGATTTGTCAAAATTTATTGGCCATTTATCATAATTATAAACAATATGGACACCTGAAAAGATGCATACAGAAATAATGTAAGCTCTTATAAAACCAAAAAAGAATCCAAATGTCGTATCTAGGCCACCGATTCCCGTGTATCTGACCGCTTTACTGATTCCCTTATTTATTAATAAAACTAAAAATATAACAACGACAAATATTACTATTCCTAAACTAACATCGAGTACATATTCATTATCAATTATGTCTTTTACATATGGTTTAATTTTGGGAAATAGAATTAATGTAATTATATAAGCCAGCAACCATTTAGCCATTGAGAAAATGCTTAAAATGAAGCCTTTTTTGTAACAATTTATCAAAGAAAGGATTGTTAAAATTAAATAAATTAAATCAATTATTGATATTGCTTTATAAAAATCTTTTATGATTTCAAACATTAAGATGATTTGCCAAACGGTTTAATAATTAAGATTAATGCAGGAAGTAGTGTTAATACTGATATCATAGCCAATAGCATAGCCAGCCCAGTAAACACACCAAAATAAATTGTTGGAATAAACTTTGATAACACCAAAATCGAAAATCCAAAAACAATTGTAATTGAAGTGTTTATTATAGCAACCCCAACAGTTGAATGGCAGGTTTTTAACGTTTTGTTGTAATCCTTTATTTTATTAAACTCTTCTTTAAATCTGTAGATATAATGAATGCTGTTATCTACTGCGATACCTATCGTGATTGCTGCAATAGTTATCGTCATCATATCCAAAGGTATTCCTAACAATCCAATTATTCCTAGTATAAAAAAAGCAGCAATAAAATTTGGAACAACGCCAATCAATGAAAGTTTAATATTTCTAAATAAGATTATAAACATTGAAAATATTCCAATCATAACCAATCCTAATGTTAAAATTTGAGATTTAAATAAGCTTTGTAATAAATTGTTAAATAATATTAATACACCTGCTAATTTGTAATCTTTTTCTTCTAAACCAAATTTATCTTTTAAATCAAAATTGATTTTGTTAATTAAATCATTTCTTCTTAAATTTTCTTGCGAGTCTATAATTCTTAAACTAATTCTAGCCTCATTATCTTTAATTGAAAGATAGGGATCAATAATTTCATTTTTAATACTCTCAGGAATTTTTGAGTAGAGCACTCCCATTTCCAAAGTACCTAAAGGCTTATTATTATTTAATTGAGTAGCTACTTCAATAATTGATGAAAAAGATATAACTTTACCAATTTCTGGTAAGCTATCTAAGTAATTATGAACAGATGTAATTAGATCAATTTTGTCTTTGGTAAACCAGTATTTTTCATCATTAGTATCTTCTTCATCGCCCCAATCATCAAATTCATCATCTTCTTCAGATTTTTTCACTTTTTTTTTCGCAGGAAATTTTAAAATAACCTCTAAAGGAGTGGTGCCACCTAGCTCTTCATCTATAAGCTTCATTCCCTTATAAATTTCGGTATTCTTATCAAAGTAATTTATGAAGCTATTTTCAACTTCAAGTTTACTTATTCCAATTACACTGAATATTATAACTATTCCAGTTACTAATAAGATGGAGTTTTTATTATTTATAGAAATTAAACTTAATAAATTTGTGATTTTAGATTTTTGTTCTTTCTTAACTGAAATATTATTTGTGGATGCAAAGTTTAAAAGGGTAGGTAGCAAAGTAAATGTAATGATAAATGATGTAATCAAACCAAAAGTCATCATCCAACCAAAATCTATAATAGGTTTTATTTCACTAAAAATTAAAGATAAGAATGCAAAAATTGTTGTTAGAACTGTATAAAGAATTGGCCAAAACATTTTTGAAGTGGTTAGAGAAATAATTTCAAAATTATTTTTTGATGGAAAATCTTTTTTAAATTGAAGAAATCTTGTACTCATATGAATATTCATTGCCATTGTTAAAATCAACATAAGTGCAATAAAATTTGATGAGATGACCGTAACTTTCCATCCTAGCAGTCCAAGTAATCCCATCATTATTATTACAGAAAAAAGACAACTACTTATAGGAACTGCAATCCAAAGAAGAGTTCTAAAAACAAACCATAAAGTAGCAATTATAAATAATAGAACCCCCAAACCAAAAACAATTATATCACTTTTGATAAAAGTCATCATATCATCAGCAATCATTGGTATTCCTCCAAGATATATTTTTCCAACATCGCCATAACTTTGAATAACTTGTCTAATTTCTAAAATATTCTGGTGGTTTTGTTTTTTTATTTGATCTTTAATTAGTTCAACTTCCTCTTTTGATTTATTTTCTATATCTTCTAATTTTTGAGACTTTTTAATGTTAACAATAATTCCACTAGTTTTACCGTCTTCACTAATAACGAAATTTCGAAAAACAGGACTATTTAAAATTTCTTTAAAACCTCGATCTCTATCAACATCTTCATCTTTTAATGTTTTGAAGCTTTCTAGTCTTTCTTGAAGAGGAGCATCTGAATTATTTAAGAGAGGAATATCTAATAATGTAATTACACTATGGACCCAGTTGAGGCTCTGAATTTTATATTTTAAACTTAATAAATTATTTATTGATGAGTCAGTTACCATCCCTTCATTTGGTGTATACGTAAGAATTAAAAATTCTTTGGATCCATATCTTTCAGAGACTTCTTTCAAATATGCTAAATCTGGGTCACCCTCAATTAATAAGGTTTCTGATGAAGCATCTAGCCTAAAATTTTTTGAGTAGTATCCAAAACTTAAAATAGCAATAATTAACAATACAAATATTGCTTTGGGATTTTTAAGGATAACGTTTTGGTAAAAATGAGCTATCATTCAAGCTCTTTATATTGGAATTTAACTTAATTGAGTATCCTTAAATTTTGTAAATCTTTCCTCAAATTCAAGTGTTACATTACCAATAGGGCCATGTCTTTGTTTTCCAATTATAATTTGAGCTAAATGTGCAACTTCATTCATTTTTGCTTGCCATTCTGCATGTTCAACTGTTGCTTCTCTTGGCTCTTTTCTTTGTAAATAATATCCCTCTCTATAAACAAACATTACAACATCTGCATCTTGTTCAATAGAACCAGACTCTCTTAAGTCTGCTAATTGAGGCTTATGGTCATCTCTTTGTTCTACTTGTCGAGATAATTGAGAAAGAGCTACTACAGGAACAGAAAGTTCTTTGGCTATTGCTTTAAGTCCTTGAGTAATTTGTGATATTTCTTGAACTCTTCCATCTTTGTTAAATGTAGTTCCTCTCATTAATTGGATGTAATCAACTACAATCATATCAAGACCAAAAAGCCTTTTAATTCGTCTTGCTCTATTACTTAATGCAGCAATACTTATCGCTGGAGTTTCATCAATATAAAGGGGTAGTTCAGAAATATTTTTTGATGTTTCTAAAAATTTATCAAATTGATCATCTGATATTCTTCCTCTTCTAATATCATTAGAACTAATCCTAGCTTGTTCAGATATAATCCTTGTAGACAATTGTTCTGAAGACATTTCTAGAGAAAAGAAAGCTATGGATGATTTCTTACCACTCTCTTGTAGTTTTTGAGCAGCATTAAATGCAATATTCGTTGCTAGAGAGGTTTTACCCATTGATGGTCGACCAGCAATAATAATTAAATCTGATTGATGTAAACCACCTAGCTTATCATCTAAATCTCTTAAACCAGTTGGAACACCTACGATACCCTCTTCATTTTTATAAGCAGCTGAAGCCATTTCAATTGTTTGTTTCATTGCTTCATCAAATTTTACTAAAGAAGAATTGAAAGAACCTTTTTCAGCTAAATCAAATAGTAATCTTTCAGAACTTTCGATTATGGATTGTCCGTTAGTATCAAGATCATTTAATTTTGCGCTGTCAATAGTTTGTTCAGAAATTTTTATTAATTCTCTTCTAACGAACATATCGTAAATTATTTTTGAGTATTCTATTGCTTGCCTAACTGATGTAGAAAACTTTGTAATTTTTACCAAATATTCGGGAACATTTAGATCATCTTTTTCATCTTCAAAATAATTTTTTAAAGTAATTGGGTTAGCTAACATTCCTTTGTAGATAAGACTTTCAACTGCCTCAAATATTTTTTGATGCATTGGATCATAAAAGTTAATACTGGAAATTATTGTATTTATTTCATCAAAAATATCATTACTTACAAGAATAGATCCTATAACTGCTTGCTCAGCCTCAATGTTATTTGGTAACTCTTTAAATTGATCTTTGACTATACTTAAATTGTTTTCCATGAAAATAACTTACATGAAAATTAATCAATTCAAATTGTATATTAATGCTGGGGAAAAGAATGTATAATTATTAAATTGTATCAGCTGAAGAAACATTAATCGTAATTTCTGCATCAACTTCTGAGTGTAAAGAAATTTTAACTTTAAATTTTCCTAAGGCTTTTATTTCTTCAACTGGTTGTATCATTGAAGGCTTTATATCAATTTTGTTTTGTTCTTGAATAACTTTTGATATTTCAGTTGGTTTAACTGAACCATATAATTCATTATTTTCTGTACTTAGTTTTTTGACAGAATACTCTTTACCAGCAATTTGCTCAGCAATTTGAGAGGCTTCTTTTTTCTTTTCGCTATCTTTTTTTGATAATTCAGCCTTAATTTTTTCAACTTCTTTTATATTTTCTTTTGATGCATAAAGAGCTTTTTTATTAGCGATTAGAAAGTTTCTAGCAAAACCTCTTTTCACATCTATTACTTCGCCAATAGACCCAATTCTTTTTACGTTTTCTAATAAAATTACTTTCATTTTATATTAACGCTAAATTTCTTGCTCTTTTGATTGAAAGAGAAAGTTCTCTTTGTTTTTTTTGAGATACATTTGTAATCCTTGAAGGTAAAATTTTACCATTCTCAGAAACATATTTTTTTAAAAGTTTTATATTTTTATAATCCACTTCAGGAGCACCTTTTACTGACAATGGACAAGTTTTTTTAAATTTATATTTATTTGGTTGAAAAATACTTAGTTTTGCAAAGTTACTTTGTTTACCTTTTTTATTTCCACTTTGTCTTTTTGGCATTAGTTTTTAGCACTTTCCTTTTTTTCACTATCTTCTTTTTTTCCAAAATAGCTCGTTTCTAAGTCAAACTTTTTTACTCTAACCGTTAAATATCTTAGTAACTTTTTATCTATAGCTTCATTTTTTTCTAATTCACTAATAACATTACCTTTACCTTTTATTTTAAAGTGTATGTAGCTCCCTTTTTTATTCCTTTTAATTAGATATGATAAGTTTAGTAATCCCCAGTTTTCGGTTTTAACAACTTCTCCATCATTTTTTTCAACAATTTTAGAATATTTTTCTGTCAGTTGCTTTAATTCACTGGGTGAAGTATCTTGCCTGGCTATAATAGTATGTTCGTATAAATTCATTTAAGTTCTTTAATAAAAAGTGAGGATATACTATTATAAAAGTTCAATTACAATAGTTAAAAAGGCAAAATAATTAGTTTTTTTATATGTTTTCAGTAATTTTTCCAGGTCAAGGATCTCAAATAGTGGGTATGGGAAAAGAGCTATATGATAAATTTAATGTAGTTAAAAATTTGTTTAAGCAAGCAGATGATACATTAAATTTTCCTATTTCTAAGCTAATTTTAGAGGGTCCAAAAGAAGAATTGGATTTAACAGCTAATACACAACCTGCAATATTTTTAATTAGTTATTCAATATTTAATTTAGCAAAAGATGAATTTAACTTAGATTTAAATAAAGCTAAATACTTTGCAGGACACTCTTTAGGTGAATATTCAGCTTTATCATGTGCGGGATACTTAGATTTTTCAGAAACTTTAAAAATATTAAGAATAAGAGGGGATGCAATGCAAAACTCTGTGCCTAAAGGAGAGGGAGGAATGGTTGCGGCATTAGGTTCAACAGTTGAAATAATAGAAAAAATATTGATAGAAAATAAAGAAAATTTAAAAGCACAAATTGCAAATGATAATTCTGAAGGTCAAATTGTTTTAAGTGGAAAAACAGAAGATTTAGAAAAGTTAATTAAAGTATTAAAGGATAGTTCTATAAAAAACATAAAGCTTCCTGTAAGCGCTCCCTTTCACTGCGATTTGATGAATAATGCAACAAAAATTATGACAGAAGAGTTAAATAAACTTAATTTTAAAAATGGACAAAATAAATTAATTTCAAACGTGACTGCTAATGAAATTAAATATCCTGATGAGATTAAAAATCTCTTGATAAAACAAATAGAGAATAGGGTTAGATGGAGAGAAAGCGTTATAAATATGATAGAAAATGATGTAGATCATTTTATAGAAATTGGACCTGGGAAAGTTTTGTCAGGTTTGATAAAAAGAATTAATAGAAATGTAAAAATTGATACAATTAATAGCCAAGTTGATATTGAAGGTTTAAAAATATGACAGATTTGACGGATAAAAATATTATCGTTACAGGTGCTTCTGGTGGAATTGGAAATTCAATAATTGAAAAATTAAATCAAGCCGGGGCAAATATTTTAGCTTCAGGCACAAGAATAGAAAAACTTGAAGAACTTAAAGATAAATTTGGAAATATTAAAACATTAAAGTTTGATATTTCTCAAAGTGATAAAATTGAGGAGTTTATTGAAAACGCAACTAAAGAACTTGGTGGCAGCTTAGATTGCATAGTTAATAATGCAGGTATCACACAAGATAATTTAGCAATAAGGATGAGACTAGATGAATGGAAAAAAGTAATAGATGTTAATTTAACATCAACTTTTTTAATGAGTAAATCAGCAATTAAAAAAATGCTTAAAAATAAATCTGGAAAGATTGTTAATATTACGTCAGTTGT